>NZ_CAWUDL010000040.1:0-60203 GCF_963920945.1 Anabaena sp. CCY 9402-a | reverse complement strand
ACTGGGAATTGATGGATTATTATCTAATTGTGGTTGAATGACTGTGGTTTCAGTATTTGTTACTAACTCCGGTTGTGGAGATATTTCTGAACCGGGAACTGATTGATTATTTTCCCGTTGTGGTTGAATGACTGTGGCTTCAGTCTTTGATACTGTCGCTGGCTGTGACGATATTTCTGGACTGGGAATTGATGGATTATTATCTAATTGCGGTTGAATGACTGTGGTTTCAGTATTTGTAAATTCAGGAGCAAAAAAAACTGAAGGCTCGAAATTTGACAAATATTTAGCACCCAAGGGTGACAAAAATTTGGGACTGAGTAGTTTTTGTCCCAAGGGTTTATGGGGGAGTAATGGTTTTTTAATCCCTAGTTCTGAATTATCATCAGAGCCAGTTTCTATATTTTCTCTCATAAACTACTACTCTAATTACTAGAAAAATATCCCGCGCTGTCTCGACCTGATAGAATTGATGCACCACCTGACCTAGTTTTATCAATTTTCAATCCTTCATAGGTTAAAGTCAATTCTTCAATAGCTACTGTGTTGGATTCTGCACTTAAGGTTGGTGCTTTCCATGAAATAGGAACAGCACCAATTAGAGTCCAACATTGCATTGTTTCTCCAGCTTGATTAAATAGTAAAATGTTCACGTTACGACGTTGTTTGGCATTTTTACCAACATCACTCAAAATTTGACTAATCCAATTCCAAAAGGTTAAATCATTGGTAATACCGCGTTTGAGTGTCACATCGGAAAATTCAGCTTGGCTTAAAAGGACTCTCTGCTGATCATTTACACCACCTTCAGAAAATTTTTCAATTTTGACTGTGACACCTAATCCTTGACATTCAGAAAAACACGCACTAATACTACTTTCGATTTCTACATAAAAGCGATTAGCTGTTACGTAGTTCAATTCATGACTGGAATTAGCCATTATTACACTCCCTATTAATTTTTACTGCGTTCTTTTTGCAGACGTAATTCTTCTAGCATTAATTCATAAACTCTATCACCTAGTATTTGTAATAGTTGGCGATCGCGCATTACTTTATATGCTAATTTTGAGAGTAATTTATCTTTATCTGAGTTTTCATGATTATGTTTCATAATATAATTAAATATATATATTTAATTTTTATTTTTTTTGTAAAGGTACTAAACCAGCTTGTTGTAAAAGATTTTGCGCTTCTTCAGTTTTGAGCATATCAGCAAATTTTTGCCCAATTGCAGGACGGCTATTATCTCCGGGATAAATTACGACTATTGGATAACTTAAGGGATAGCTTCCTGTTTTAAATACTTGGATATTAGGGCTATAGCTACCTTTATCATTACATAAATCTGTATTCGGATCTATTGCTTTGTTAGTATCATTCTGCACTAAAGATTGTACTGCTTGTTTATTACCAGCTACTACAGCCAAGGGATAAACAGAACACTGTCCAAAAACTTGACTGAGTGTAGCAAAACCAATACTACCAATGTCTTCTTTTTCAAATTCTTGTAAAACCCGCCTTAACATTTCTAAGGTAGGGAGGCGAGTAATTTTTATAGATGAATTGTCAGTAAATGTATCTTGCTGTTGATTTTGTTGCTGTAGTTTAGTAAATGTAGATATTGCATTATGGTCTTTTAAAACTCTTTCTTTAAATATGTTTTCTGCTTCCTCTTCCATCGGCATATATAGCTTAACTGGCAAATTAGGTAATTTGGAATTTATTTGATTCCAGTTTTTGATTTTACCTGTATATAAATCTCGCAATTGCTCAATACTAATTTGACCGTTCAAAGCTTTAGGTAAGTTTTGCTCTCTTTTATAGTAGCTAAAAGCCACAAAAACCACCAATCCATCATAGGCAAACTCTTTATATCTGATCTGATCTGGAAATTGATTGACTAAATTAGTCACAGCAAAATCAGATTTCCCTGACTGAACTTTAGCGATCGCCTGTTTTAATTCTTCTTCCGGTTGATAATATATTTCTAGTTTGGGCTGATTTTCTTTGAGTTTATCTTCTAAAGTTTTATCTTGTAAAATTAAATTACTTTGTTGTAAGATATAACTCCAAGTACCAGATTTTTCGCCTGTATATGTATATGTTCCCGGCGGTACACCAGGAACATCTTTCAAACAACAAACCATAATGTCTTGAGGTGCAGCTTCTGGCTTGTTAAATATCCTGATGATTAACCAGATAATTGAGCCTAAAAAAATAAGTCCTAATATACTAAGTAACAGCCAATAGATAGGTTTAAATTGTTTTTTTGATTCTTCTGGCTTAGTTGTAATTACTAAAACTTGATTCAGCGAAACTGGAGTAATTTGTATTAGTGCTTGTCGTGCTTCTTCAGCGTTAACGAATGGTTTATCTAGCTTTAAGAGCCTGAGAATAAAAGCTTTAAATTCTGTTCTGACTGATGGCCAATGCTGTTCTAATTTGGGATCAAGTGGTTGATTACTAACAGAGTCTACTGTAGCTCCAGATAACAAATAAAAAGCAACATATCCTAAATATTGTAAATCTTCATCAAAGGTAGGAGTAACTGGTTGAGAATTTGGCAGTAAAAATAAACTTTCCCAGACTGCTAAATCACAGACATGGGTGAAAAACTCTTGTTGATTGGCAATTAATAACAAACTATCCAGACTTAGATTACCGTGTGCTATTCCCTGCTGTACTTGACCCGAAGGCAGACTAAATTTTTGTCCGTGGAGAAATTGCAATGTTTGCAAGACTTGGTTGAGAACATGGTACACCTCCGTTTCACTCATTGCACCATGATGAGTAAGATATGTCCGCAGGGTGGGATAGGTATCTTGATTACCGCCAGTGATCAGATAGCAGCGTTCTTCTACTGGATCAGCGATCGCATCCCAAGGTAAAATTAAGCGGATATCCTGAACTCGACCATCGGCTAAACTCAACCCCGCCAAACGCTCAAAGGCTTGTTTTCTATCTCTGGTTTCCTCAAGATTAAAAGCACGTTGGGGTAACAGGTATTCTTTAATTACCACAGGCTGTTGGTCTGCAACCTGAATACCCTCATACAACCGTCCCATTCCTCGCTGTCCCAGAAAGCTATCTATGCGGTATCGACCCCGGTAGCCACGAATTTCAGTTTTTGGTGGCAAAATAGCCGGAAAACTACATTTGACGCATTTTTTAGCGGTGGGATCTGTCTCTAGGGTTTTTTGCGTCCATACACAGGTTAAAGGATTCTCACTCAAGCATTGATAGCGTCTGTAAACCGTATCCAAGCCTGGAGAAATGGGTGTTTCAACAGTTACCGCCGGAGGAATAGACCCAGTTTCTGCAACTTCTAACTTTTGTTCTTTTGGGAAAAGACCAGGTAGCTTGGCTTTGATTTGTGCATAAACCACGACTAAAACCCCTAGCGATCGCACTCATGTCCGCATACTATACTGATTTTTTAGCTGTGGACATTAGACTTTCCGCTAGAAGATGAGATTAACTTGGAATGCGCGACCTCTGAAATACAGCTACATCAGAAACTATTGAGCGAATACCACAGCTACATCGCATCCTGTCTTCCCCGATTTGGGGGGTTATCATCCTACCAGGTATGTTTGGATTTCTGAGTTGGATGGTCACTGTCCCAAGCTGCTACAGCCTCGTTCAAAGTTTTTGCCCCGCCTGGTATCAACCAGGAAGTTGACTTCACGACATTACCAGCATCTGAGCCTGCACTCCTCTTGACATGAAGAAAGTTTTTGCTTATTGGTACTGGGTGATAGTGGGTTTCAATATTATATTGATTATACTCCGGGTAATCTGTGACTGTTGTATCGCGGATTCTAACTGTTGCATGGATGTAGACAGTATCTTCTTTCACAATTATTTCGCCCTTAATAATTGTTGCTCCCGCAGGTTGCTGTTTAATCCACTCTTTAATTAGGGGATTTGTCGCATCTTTTGTTACGTAAACGGGTTCTTGCTTAGTTGCTGGGCTACCAGTGAAAACCTGAGCAGTTATATCCTGTTTTGGCGGTTTCTTTTTCTTAGTTTTGTTCCCTTGTCCACTCCCTGTAGGAGTTGTTGAAGGTGGTTGAGAAATTGCAGGTGACGTTGGTTCTGGTGTTGTTACTTCAGTCGGTTTTGTTTCATCTGCTTGCTTTTTAGCTTCTGCTTTTTTGATGGCGTTATCAATCGTTTTTTCGAGTCCACCTAAACTGGTTGCTTGCTCAAAATAATAGTCGAAGTCTTCAAAACAAATGCCTTTGTATTTGTAGAGAGCTTTTCCCAGCCCCAGACTATTGTTATAATTATCTCTGATCTTTTTAAGAAGGGTTTTATCTGTTTTGCTAGTTACGTCTTCTTGATCCAGTCTTTGAATCAGATTATCTGACGTTGTGTATGTATTTGGTAGTTGCCTATCTATCCTAGGGTGCGATCGCTGTACTACACCACCTCTTTGCTGTACCACATGAGTTAACTCATGAGCAATTAACTCCTGTCCTCCTCTAGTTCCAGGCGCATACTCCCCCTGGCGAAAGAAGATATCCTGTCCTGTTGTAAAAGCTTTAGCCTGAATTGATTGATTTAAGTGGTCAGATTTGGAATCACTATGAATTTTTACCCGACTGAAATCAGTCCCAAATACCTGCTCCATTGGTTGTCGGATATTCTCTGCTAGGGGTTGTCCGTTACCCTTCATTCCTTGGATTGACTTCTCTAAATCAGGTGTTGCAGCCATCCCTCCCGCAACAGACAAACGCTGCACAATTGGCTTCATTTGCAGTTTGTCTTCTTCTGATTGTTCCTGACGCTGAATAGTACCAGCGAAGGGTTTCATTTGCAGTTTATCTTCTTCTTCTGGAGCATCTAAACGCTGAATCTGACTAATTTGAGGCGAATTAATCCGTTGCACTACACCTGCGGCTACCCGATCTGCTTCTTGCTCATACTTATCCCCTGGCTGACCAATTGTCAGCTTCATCTGAATGCGTGGTGGTGATGGCGGTTGATAGCCTGGACGAAAAGTTGATATATTGGCAAAGCTATTACTAGACTGCTCTGCTTTCTCCTGTTGAGTCTGTAAATCTGGCGTTTGTGGTTGAGGCTGGACGACAAAGGGACGCGGTGCAAACTGATTTGATACTGGTGTGTCGGAGGACTTAGCAGAAGTTTTACGTGCTTTGTATTGTCTACTATACATTTGCCCCATCCTCCCAGTATTTTCAGGTTTGCTTGATTATTCCGGCATAGCTGGTAACAATTTTCGCACGATATGCCAGGAGATAGTTAGCGATCGCTACTATTTGTCATAGGTACAGAAGCAAGTTAACCTGTTTACTTACAATCTATTAACAATGGTGCTTTCTGAACGCTTTACCCAAGCTTTAATCTACGCTACAGAACTCCACGCTCAACAAGTGCGTAAAGGTTCTGGTGTTCCTTATATTTCTCATTTATTGGGTGTTGCCAGTATTGCTTTAGAATATGGTGCGAATGAAGATGAAGCGATCGCAGCCTTATTACACGATGCCATAGAAGACCAAGGCGGTGCAACGACACGAGCCGAAATTTGCCGCCGTTTTGGTAAAAATATCACAGCAATTGTCGATGGTTGTACAGATGCGGACACCATACCTAAACCCCCTTGGCGACAACGCAAGGAAGCATACATTGCTCATATAGCTACAGCTTCTCCCTCAGTATTACTGGTATCCGCAGCTGATAAACTCTACAATGCCCGCTCAATTCTCAAAGATTATCGCTTAATGGGTGAATCACTCTGGCAACGCTTCCAAGGAGGAAAAGTTGGTACTCTTTGGTATTATCGAGCGATGACAGATGCGTTCAATCAAACTCAAACTACTGCCATTGTTGAAGAGTTAACACGAGTAGTTACAGAAATTGAGAATTTGGTGGCGATTCAATAAGACAGTCTTAATGAAACAGGAAGATGGCTCATAGGGACTGGGGAGACAATAGACATCTCCAGAAATTAAATATGCGTTATTCAGAGAAAGAGACGCAGGAACGCTACATCTCTTTCTCTCAGAACTCAGAACTCAAAACTCAAAACTCAGCACTCAGAACTCAGAACTCAGAACTCAGAACTCAGCACTCAGCACTCAGCACTAATTAACGGAACATACTACTTATAGAAGTATCTTCATGAATCCGCCAGATGGTTTCCCCTAACAAATTAGCTACTGACAGCGTTACTAGTTGGGGGAATCGATCGCTTTCTGGTATGGGAATTGTATTGGTGACAATTACTTCCTCAAATAAGCCACTTGACAACCGCTCAACCGCAGGTGGAGAGAACACTGCATGAGTAGCGCAGGCATATACTTGACGTGCGCCTTCTTCACGTAGTAACCTAGCGCCTTCAGCAATTGTCCCACCAGTGTCGATCATGTCATCAACCAAAACGGCGGTTTTACCCTTGACATCACCAATCACATTCAACACCTCAGCCACATTGTGCGCCTGACGACGCTTATCAATAATGGCCAAGGGGGCATCATTTAGTTTTTTTGCAAAAGCCCTAGCTCTCGCTACACCCCCAACATCGGGGGAGACAACTACAATATCATGTAGTTGTTTGCTGGCTAAATAATCCAGGATGACGGGTGAACCGTAAACATGATCAAAGGGAATATCGAAATAGCCCTGAATTTGAGCCGCGTGTAAATCCATTGCCAAAACCCGGTTAGCACCTGCTTGAGTAATCAGGTTAGCAACTAGCTTGGCTGTGATGGATTCTCTCCCGGCTGTTTTTCGATCAGCACGAGCATAACCATAGTAAGGAACTACTGCTGTTACCTGCCGTGCAGAAGCCCGCCGACAGGCATCAATCATAATCAGCAATTCCATCAAGTGATCATTCACAGGCTGACAGGTTGGTTGGATGAGGTAGACATCACAACCCCGAATCGATTCCTGAATCTGGACATATAGTTCCCCGTCCGCAAATCTTTTGCGAATCATAGGGCCTAAGTCCATACCCAGGTAACGAGCTACTTCTTGCGAAAGTGGTACATTGGCAGAACCAGAAAAAAGCCGCAGGCGATGATTTTCAGTCAGTCCTGTTGCAGCTGGCTGCACTTTGAAAGTGGTAGAACTGAGCACAGCAGATCCTCGATGTGCATTCATGGCAATATTAGCACTAGATATTTAGTAGGTTTAACTGAAATAGACCAAAAAAAACATCTGTAAGTTTTCTTGAAGCTTTGATAATTACTTTAAATATTTCTCAACATAATTATTAGCTGCTCATGTTCCCTTCCTTGTGACAAAAAATTCTTCATAGATGAACTGACACCAACTCTGTAAACTAGTCTCATTAGTTGAACCTAGGGTAATAACAAAAAACCAAATCTTTTCGAGATTGCCGCCTCTATACCATTGTATGTCTCAATTCAAGACTGAATAGCTCTTAAATTGATATAACCGTCCTATTTGAATTATCAGAGTTCCGAGACTGTAAAACCTCATTTTCTTGAAAAAACGGGTTTTCGGCTCTTACAAAGGATTGAGGATTGCTATAGGACTCAGCAACCAGAGACATTTACCAACAAATATGTTGGGGGTATCTGAATGTTTACTGAATATCTAAATGATAGTAGTTGCAAAATTATAATATAAACTGACTGACTATATTTTTGGTTATAAATCACAAAAAAATTTTTAATTTAAGAGTATAGCCCAATTCTAAGCTGTGGAGGTCATAAATGATGAGTTGGCTAGCACCACTACGTGGAAGTCAAAACTCTTATATCTTATGGCTTTGAACAATTAATATTGCTATTTTTATTTTGTCCATGCTCCACTAGTTATGGAATGTGGGTTTTTGATAACTGTTCTTAAAAAATCAATAATTAAGAGTTAACTGCTAATAATCACAACTAGCTTTTGCAAAATAGGTACAAGTAGCTGAAATTGTTACATTCGCCTTTACTATCAGACTTCTATCCTAATATTTCGCCAAATCATAGATGTATGGTAAGAGTGCTTATAGCCTTTTCTTAACAAAGTAGCTAAAGTAAATAACTACAATTGTTTTTATTTTTTAAAATCCGTTGAAATTGCTGATCTGAATATTTGAAGATTATGCTACCTGCACAAAATTATTAGTATTTTTGGGGTATTTTATTTCCCTTACGGAAGGGTTTACGCTGACAGCAGATTTATAATTTATTATTGATGAATATTTTGAGCAAATAGATTCTACCACGGTAATTAACTATGTCAAAACTATATTCCTAGGAATTATGGGGAGTGGAGAGTGCTTGTAAAGCCCTGCGGGCATAGCTGCGCTTAGAGCGGTAGCGCGGCGTTTAGCCGGTGCTGGGTGCTGAGTGTTGTGTAAGGTAGAATATCGCTGTCTCTTAAATATTGCCCCATACCCCCAAAGTGGTCACTGCTGAGATTATCTTGGTGGATGACTTCCTTCTCAGTTGCGACTACATCTCTATTAATGAATCATGCAACCACCAATTTCCATTGGCACTGTTCTGCAAAACCGTTACCGCATTATTCAAATTCTTGGACAAGGGGGATTTGGTAGAACCTATTTGGCGGAAGATCAAAGACGCTTTAATGAACTGTGCGCGATTAAAGAATTGATTCCCTCTAGAACGGGAACGTTAGCTTGGGAAAAGGCTCAAGAACTGTTTCACCGGGAAGCGACTGTTTTGTATCAGATAGTACATCCCCAAATACCAAGGTTTCGCGAAAGGTTTGAGCAAGACCAACGCTTGTTTTTAGTCGAAGACTATGTTGCAGGTAAAACCTATCGGCAAATATTGACTGACCGCCAAAAGAATAGCCAGAGTTTTACTGAAGCCGAAGTATTATATTTGATACGCTCCTTATTACCTGTATTAGAGCATATTCATGGACGGGGGATTATTCATCGTGATATTTCCCCAGACAATATCATTTTGCGCGATGGCGATACTCAACCAGTGTTGATTGACTTTGGTGTAGTTAAAGAACTGGCAACGCGTCTGCAATTTCCAGATAGTACAACACCTGTCACCACTGTCGGCAAATTGGGTTATGCGCCTAGTGAACAGATGCAAACAGGGCGTGCTTATCCTAGTAGTGATTTGTATGCTTTAGCGGTGACAGCAATAGTTTTGTTGACTGGGAAAGAACCATCAGAATTATTTGACGAAAATCAACTGACTTGGAATTGGCAAAAGTGGGTGAGTGTAAATCCAATATTTGCCCAGATTGTGAATCGGATGTTGAATTATACTCCTAGCGATCGCTATCAAAATACAGCTGAAGTAGCACAAGCGTTAGAAATACTAGATCAATCTAGGATGAGTGTCTCTCTCCCTGAAATTTCCCGTGTGCAAACAGTCGCTGTTGGTCGCCGTCCTGACTTTGTACCACCACCACCACCCAACAAACTTGATCCGGTAATTCCACCCAGTCGCAGTAGTTCAGTTTTAGATAATCCCTTGGCATTGGGGGCTATTGGGAGTGCTGTCGTCATTTTGGCAGGTTTCGGTTCTTGGGCATTAGTCAGTTCTATCCGCAGTCACTCATCATCTCAACCACAAGAAACATTACCACCACAAAATTTTCCTTCCCCGGTGGTTGAGGGTACATCAACCCCTACTCCCACGCCTACACCTACGCCAGAACCTGTAATTATTAACAAACGTCTTAATTTGGGAGATATCAACACCGCCATAGTTGAAGATACTCTCCAAGCCAATCAAATCATTCAATATAGTTTGTTTGGAGAAGCAGGAGACAAGTTAACTATTTCTGTTATCCAAGGTGACGGCGTTTTGGTGACAGTATTAGCCCCCAATCAACAACCAATTGACAGTGGCGCACAGCAAGTAACTAGCTATGTAGATATATTGCCCAACACTGGTAGATATACTATTCAGTTAACTTTAGCCCCTGGAGTAGCGGCTAGTGACTATAACTTGAATGTGGCGATCGAAAAACCCATCCAACCGACACCCATATTTACACCCACGCCTACATTTACACCTCCACCTACACCTGCACCTACTTTTCTCACACCTACCCCAACCCTTACCCCTACACCGACACCCACCCCAACTGATGACATGGAGATGATCAACCCACCTGCAGATAGCACCTTTACGCCAATTCCTGAAGCGACAACTTTACCGTGAGGAGTGCTGAGTGCTGAGTGCTGAGTGCTGAGTGAGGAGTGAGGAGTGAGGAGTGAGGAGTGAGGAGTGAGGAGTGAGGAGTGCTGAGTGCTGTTAGCGGTAGCGCGGCGTTTAGCCGGTGAGGAGTGCTGTTAGCGGTAGCGGGGCGTTGAGCAGCGTGGAGAGTGGGATGATTAGCTGTTGAGGAAATTTCAACAGCAATGTATTAGAATGTTGATGATTTGTGAACAATTGCAAATTCATCTTCAAAAGTAATTCCGGTTATCCAGATTTAAACCCGCTTGTTAAAAGAACTACTAATTACTGGCACTGATACCGAAGCAGGTAAAACTGTTTTGACTACCGTTTTGGCAGCCTACTGGCAAAAATATTATCCTCAAAGTCGCTTGGGGATTATGAAACCAATTCAATCAGGAGTAGGCGATCGCGAATGGTATCAAAATACATTTAAATTAGAACAATCACCTGAAGAAATTACGCCCCTATACTTTCAAGCACCTTTAGCACCTCCCATCGCCGCCGCTAAAGAAAATCGCCCAGTAGATTTAGCGATAGTCTGGCAAACTTTAACTAAATTGCGATCGCAGTGTGATTTCCTGTTAATAGAATCATTAGGTGGTTTAGGTTCACCAGTTACCGATGAGTTAACAGTAGCTGACTTAGCTGGAGAATGGCGTTTACCAACAGTCTTAGTCGTCCCAGTCAAATTAGGCGCAATCAGCCACACAGTAGCTAATGTAGCCTTAGCCAGACAAACACGGATTAACCTCAAAGGAATTGTCTTGAACTGCACACAACCCCATTCCGACGCAGAAATTGCCGATTTAACACCAAAAGACCTAATTCAATCCCTCAGCAACATTCCCGTATTGGGCTGTCTACCATATATAGATAACCTGACTGACCTCGATAAACTCGCTCAAATCGCCTCAAATCTAGACTTAGAAAAACTATCTTAACTTTTTTCTTTCTCCGTGTCTCCGTGTCTCTGTGGTTAAAAAATCTATTCTCTGCCAAAAATAATTGTGATGGTTTCTAGCTTTCCCACTCCCGCTTCCATTAACCTATCGCGTGTGCGTTTAGCAATTCGTTCATTGCAACCACAGTTAGTAGAATGGCGACGGCGACTACATCAAAAACCAGAATTAGGTTTTCAAGAAAAGCTAACAGCTGAATTTATTTCCAGCAAATTGCAAGCCTGGGAAATTGACCATCAAACTGGGATTGCTAAAACTGGTATAGTAGCCACCATCAAAGGAACAAAACCCCCAACTCATAACTTCCCATCGGCTAACCGCCGCGCTACCGCTAACAGCACTCAGCACTCAGCACTCAGCACTCAGCACTCCTCACTCAGCACTCATAAAGTTTTGGCAATTCGTGCAGATATGGATGCTTTGCCAATTCAAGAACTCAACGAAGTACCCTATTGTTCACAGCATGATGGGGTGATGCACGCCTGCGGACATGACGGACATACTGCGATCGCGCTCGGAACAGCTTATTATTTACAACAGCACCGTCAAGATTTTGCGGGTACGGTAAAAATTATCTTCCAACCTGCGGAAGAAAGTCCAGGGGGTGCAAAGCCAATGATTGAGGCTGGAGTCCTGAAAAACCCTGATGTTGATGCGATTATTGGGTTGCACCTCTGGAATAATTTGCCCTTGGGAACTGTGGGAGTTCGCAGTGGGGCGTTGATGGCGGCTGTAGAGTTATTTGACTGTAAGATTTTGGGTAAAGGTGGACATGGCGCAATACCCCATCAAACAGTTGATTCTGTGGTAGTGGCTGCCCAAATCGTCAACGCTTTACAAACCATTGTCGCGCGGAATGTCAACCCCATTGATTCTGCCGTAGTGACTGTTGGCGCACTCCACGCAGGGACAACTCACAATGTGATTGCTGACACAGCCACCATGAAAGGAACTGTAAGGTATTTTAATCCTGCTTTCCAAGGCTTCTTTCATCAACGCATTGAGCAAATTATTGCTGGCATTTGTCAAAGTCATGGGGCAAAGTATGATTTAGAATATTGTTCACTTTATCCCCCCGTGATTAATGATACAAATATTACGGAATTAGTGCGATCGGTTGCAGAGGAAATTGTAGAAACGCCTATGGGGATAGTCCCAGAATGCCAAACTATGGGCGGAGAGGATATGTCATTTTTCTTACAAGAAGTTCCTGGTTGTTATTTCTTTCTCGGTTCTGCTAATCCAGAAAAAGATTTAGCCTATCCCCATCATCATCCCCGGTTTGATTTTGATGAAACAGCCTTGGGAATGGGTGTAGAAATATTTATACGATGCGTGGAGAAGTTTTTTAGTTGATTTAATGTTTTTTAGATTACCAATATCTACAACCAAAGACATAATTCTAGTAATTATGTCTCAAACTTGTTGCTTAATGCTTGATTTTGAATACTTAATTGCTAACAATACAAGAGGGATTTAAGAATCTCATAGTCAATTTCGATCATTTGACCCTTCTACCCTAGTCCGCTCAAGCGGACTTTTTTTATGGATAATGAATTACTGGCTTTTTTCGCAGGTGTTGGTTTACTAATTGCGTATCTCATCTTTTCTGCATTAACTGAAATGGGGACAAAATTTCCTTGGAAGAAATAATAAATGCAAAGAAGGTTCGTAGTAAGGACTTTAGTCCTGATTTTCTACGCACTAAAGTGCTGACTACAAACCATTTTTCAACTTTTATATCTTACTAACGCAAAGATTCAAAAATTACGGTGATTGTAATTAAGCAAAAAAGCATGATTCCCAATGGTACAAATAAATGTTGTAAAACATAAACTAGTATGGGAATGATGTTTAAACCTCCTAAAGCATGAGAAATAGCATAGACAATAGAAAAGCCAAGAAACATTAACAAGAAGTATTTCAATGACCTAGACGTAACACGAAATAGGATGGTATCTTCATTTGTGTTCATAATGCACTCCTGGAAATAGTTGGAGAAAAATACAGAAGCCTGAATTTAGTATTAATCTAATTACTGGATTCTGACTTTCTCTTGAATTGTGACTGCTGACTCTGGTCGCTGCTGATTTTGATAGTTACGTCTTTCTAAAACAACTATCAGTTGAAATGCGGCAAATAACATTAATAACAACATCAACAATGAACCAAATCCAGAGTATCTATTTATTTCTCTCTCCACACCACATTTAAGACAAACGTATCTATTGGGGTTCTTGGTATCTTGAGCAAATGGGCAATAACTATGATTGCAATCGTGATGACATTCTTTATTCAACATTATTGAACCTCCTGTAGGGTGAAGACTTACACACTATTTGTAAACACTCTCTACAGAATCTAGTTAGTTAATCTTTACTGCCTATTTAGTAACCGCTACTTTTATTCAGTTTTGCTAGATAATATTAGTTATTCAGTTATGATTGCTCAGGATTCAATTAAAAGTAGTAGCGATTTACATCTTTCCTCAACCACATTCACTTGGCAATTAACCTAACTTGCCTGTATTAATTACAAGAGTAATACAGTTTGATTTAGTTTGCAGTCGGATTAAGTAAGTTAAGTATTTTTCACTTGGTAGGAAAAAGTAGTTTGTGGTATGTAGATGAGGCAAGAAACAGTGAAAATATGAGTATAATGAACCAACAATGATACAGACGATGATCGATGGGTGCAGAAGAAGCCTTAGAGCTTTTGGACAGGTTGGTATTTGATCACACAGGGAAACATCTAGATATAGTTCAAAGGGTCATCTTGCGTTCTGCGTGGGAGGATAAAAAACAGACGTATCAAGATATGGCTGACCTTTGTCGATACACAGAAGCACATTTGAAAGCAGTTGGTGCTGAACTGTGGCATACACTTTCAGATGTACTGGGGGAAAAAGTCTCGAAATCCACTTTTCGCGCAGCTGTGGAGAGATTCGGGAAATCGCAACAATCCTCAAGAACGACACCTATTTTAAACTCAGCCGTCAATAATGGCAAGCCACAAGAACCAGACTATAACTTTGTAGGACGCGATCGCGAAATCGCTGAACTTAATTCCCTAGTTAATTCTGGTGCGAAAATTATTCTGATTCAAGGTAAAGGTGGTGTCGGTAAAACTACCTTAGCGCGTAAGTATCTCAAAGCTCAAGGTTTTTATCTCCTAGAACTGTGGATGGCGAAGGAAAGCCAAAACATTGGTTCTGTGGAAAGTGTAGTTGAGGAATGGTTAAGAGGACACTTTAACGAAGAACCCGGTAAGGAATTTGGGATTAATCTCGACCGACTGCGGCGCAAACTCCGGGATGAAACCAGAAAAACAGGCGTATTAATTGACAATCTGGAATCAGCCTTAGATAAAAATGGCTGTATTATACCTGATCGTCGTCTTTACATAGAACTATTAAGAGTCTTAGCAGATCCCACACTCCAATCAGTCACACTTATTACTAGTCGGGAACGCCTCTATGAGTCTGGAGTTGATGTCAATTTCTATGCTCTCAAAGGGTTGGATGAGTCTGCTTGGCAAGAATTTTTTGCAATTCGTCAGATGAAAGGGAGTTTAACAGCACGCAGTCAAATGTGGCAAGCCTTCGGTGGTAATGCGAAGGCGATGCAAATTATCAGTGGCGTAATTATGACGGATTTTGAAGGAGATGCAGATGTTTATTGGCGAGAAAATCGGGATGATTTATTAATTGAAAGGGAGCTAGAACATTTAGTTTCCAGTCAATTTGACCGTTTAAAACAAATGGATAGGGAGGCTTATAAACTTCTTTGTCGATTGGGATGCTATCGTTATCAAGATGTGAATCATGTTGGTATCCAAGGACTCCAGTGTTTGCTCTGGGATGTGCCAGAACAACAATCAAAAAGAGTCATTAAATCTTTATTTGACCGTTTATTGATAGAATCTCGTAAAGGGAAATACTGGCTACATCCAGTGATTTGTACGGAAGCGATCGCCAGATTAAGGCAAAGCGGAGAATGGGAAATTACTAACCGCAAAGCAGCAGAGTTTTGGAATAATAGTGTGACTAAAGTTGCAGACCATCAAAATGCACTGATGGCACTAGAAGCTTATCATCACTATATGGAAATTGGTGATTTTGAGCAAGCCGCCAATGTGATTATCCAAGGTAGGCAAAATAGATGGGATAGTGTTCTATCTTTGGGTGTATTGTTTACTAGAGTCGGTTTGTTAGAAACATTGATTGCTGTGATCAATCCTCTAATTCAGAACTTAAATTCTGAGTGTCATTTGAGTATATTACATAATATCTTAGGACGAGCCTATCACCAAATTGGTAACATTTCCGGGGCAATGGATTGTCACCATAAAGCCAGTGAAATAGCTACAAAATGTGATTTTTTTCAAGAGAAAGTATCGAGTATTTTTAATTTAGGCCTTTGTTATATAGATTTATGGGAAGTAGAACGAGCTAATTATCTTTTGCACTCGGTAAAAAAACTCGTAGCCAATAACAAAACTTATTACCAATATGTTGTGTATTCTCTATGTTGTTTAGCTTATTTAGAATCTTCAGTGAGTCAAAATAACCATGTAAATTCTATGCTAGAAGAGATAAATAGGGGATTACGCAATGACCGATTAACCTCTTGGGGTCGAGGAGTCAGCTTATTATTTATTAGCTTAACTTACAAAAACTTAGGGCAGATAGAAACTGCCTTAGAAAACTGCAATGAAGCAATTACCCATTGTCGATATAATGAGTTTTCCTTTTTAGAAGCGCGAGCTATATCTTGTCTAGCATCTTTGTATCGAGAGCAAGGAGAGTTTACAATAGCGATAAATAAGCATCAAGAAGCGATTACCAGCATGACCAAGGTTTCTGATAAATGCAATTTAGCTAAAGCCCACTATCAATTAGGTTTAACTTATCAAAGAATTGGTGAAATGAAAGAGAGCCAGGATAATTTTAATCGAGCGATCGCACTTTTTAATGATATGCCAGCACCTAAACAAGTTGAGAAAGTTAGAATAGCAATGTCATATTGATAGAAAATAATTGCAAAAACTGATAAAAAAATTAAATGAGATTAGAATCATCATCTCTATTACGACTTTGTAAACTGCTGAGATTACGGCTAGCCACATCAGCACTAATGCCCCATAAAATTAATCCCAAATAATCAGAAAAAGGCTTAGAACCAAACGTAAGACCATTATCTACATAAAGCGAACCAAGACCTACCAAAGATAAGCCGACTAGTAAAGTTAGCGATAAAAATGGTCGGATAAGCCAAACTGTAGCACCAATGCGAACATCATCAGATACACCAGAGAGTAATACTAAAAAATCCTGCAAGCGGATTTCCCAATTAGAGTGATCTGGTAAATCGTGAAGAGAAACTTCATCAGCCCGAATTAATGAATCATTGACAGCGTTAGCTAATTCCAGAGAGAAAAAAGGCTGATTTTGCCTGATGCCATTGTTAACATCCATTTTTTGATTGAGGGTGGCCATACCTCTCATTACTGCTTGCATCGCTTTTTTAGCGGCGGCATCATTTTTTTGTGCCAGAAATATCCGAGTTTTAGCAATATCTCTCTGCAATTCTTGAGCAAATTTAGATAAATTTACTTCTCCATTAATCTCCAGTAATTGCATCTCGATTTTGCGGAGTTTATTTAATGCTTCAAGTCTGGCTTCAATCGCGGCTATTTCTGCAAATGCCTGATCTATTTTTTCCCATTTAATTAATTGCTCTACCCAATCTACCATCCGTTGTAATATTTTCTGGTCTTCAGCGTGTTCCACCTCTTGTCTAATGCGAGATTTGAGACGATAAACTGCTGTAATCGCTCTGGTGAGATGACCGCCAGACTCTTGCATATATTTAAATAATCGTCCTAATAGAACACCAAAAATTAACACCATCAGAGGTAACATCGGCCCAGACCGCATTTTTAAATCTATGGGGATGACTAATCGTTGAGTTTGTCCAGATAAAGTCAGGTAGATAGCACCTGTATAACGGTCTGGGGGGATAACAGAGCGATTTAAAGTTAAAGGTAAACTCATGATGCGATCGCTCGCTAAAATGATTTGCCCTTGCGGTAAACTCAAACTCTGTTCGGTTAATTGATATCCAGTTTGCTCACCTTTGAGGATGACTTTAGTATCAATGATGCTGACCGGTGCTTGGGTAGGGTTATCAAATTGCAATTGCCATTCGTTTAAAAATGCACTGGCTGGGAGTAACCCTTTAGCAATGAGACAATCGAAAAATCCCAGAAACCCGTCACAGTTAACTAGACGCAGTTGAATTTGTTCTGTACCCCCCACAGGAATCAGATTTGGTCTAACTTTAGCAATTACCTGGAGAGGAATAGTTTGGACTAGCTGTTGGGATTGATTGGGTAGAAATACTTGTACTGTCCCTTCATAAGTTCCAGGGAGACGAATATTAGTTACCCGCAATTGGAAATCTTGCGGAATCCCGACGGAAAGTTGTGATTCACCCGCGATCGCTATTTGCTGACGGTTGATCATTTCACCGCCTTCTTTGCGCCGTAAGTCTGAAGCTAAGAATACAACTTTCTCAATATTTTCACCTTGAGCAGTCAAGCGCAAATTGCCAACCAAAGCACTTTCTTCACCCAACCAACCAGTGATATTGAGAGATTTATCACCAGCATCAACAACTATACTAGCAGCCGCCTGTACGGCAATAGGATGAGAAATCACCATTACAGGCAACAATATGGACAATATCCAATATTTCATCAACAATTCTCAGGATTTAGAAGCGGATATGTATTGAATGGCATCCCGAAATTGTATAAGACACGCAAATTCTTCAGAAATAGAGGTGATAGGGGACAGGGGACAGGTGACAGCAAAGAGGGAAGTAGGGTAAAACTTTAATTTTTCACTAGTCCGCGCACCATCCGGACTTGGTTTGTATTGCCGTAACTTCCAGTTTTCAGACTTGGTATCGAGATACAAATAAACTCACATCTTCTAGCACTCAAATTAGATCAGCCTGATTAAATTCTAGTCCAGAGGACTGGGAATTGGGTATTGAGCATTGGGAATTGGATTTTTCTCCCCCTGCTCCCCCTGCTTCCCCTGCTTCCCCTGCTTCCCCTGCTTCCCCTGCTTCCCCTGCTTCCCCTGCTTTCTTAATCCCCTGTCACCTGTCACCTATCTTAGTCATACAACCAAGTATTAGCAGAAAAGTCTTCCTGGGCATCTGTTTGCTGTACTGGCATATGTTCAGGTGAGCGGTGAGATTTTTTGTAGTTAACAATAGGCTTAAAACTTTTTTGTTCTTGTTGTTTTTGAATTTGTATTGCGTGTTCCTGTTTTAAAGATTTACTAGCTTCGATGAGTGTGTCCTGTTCCTTTTGTAAGGATTTACTTTCTTCTATGAGTTGGGAATTAGCTTCAGCTAGTTGCAGCGCGGTTTTTTTAGTCTCAAAAAGTTCTTTTGTCACCTTTTCTACTGAAGCTTGTTGTTCAGCTAAAGCTGATTGTAAGTCAACTATTTGCGCCTGGAGAGCCTTTTCGTTTTTTTGAGACGCAGCTAAACTTTTTTGAGACGCGGCTAAACTGGTTTGTAATTCTTTAATGGTTACTTCTAAATCAGCTTTGGTGGGATTAGTACGCTTAGTAGCCGATGCTTCCGGTGTTTGTTCAGTGATTTCTTCTGGGGTTGCGGCATCTTCTACAACTGCTTCCGCAGCCACTTCGATCGCAGATTCACCTGCTGAGGGTGTAAATTTTTGTGCTTCTTCTTGGATTAAGTCCGAAAGACTTTGTTTTCTAGCCATTATTTTCTCCAATCACGCTGTAATTCTTCAGCTACGCGGCGGTAGTCTGACTCCGCCTCTCTAGCATTATTTCCTCGCCATTGATTAATTGCCACACCTTCCAATGCTGCCCGTTCGTGGGCTTTATAGATCCGAATAAAAGACTTACAAGCCGGAATCCCTAGCCTCTGGAGAGTGTGTTGGGCTTCTATTGCTTCATTTATACTCCGTGTATCAACCTTTGTGAGTAACACTCGATGGGGAACGCCAGCAGGAATTACAGCAGCCTTGACTGTTTCAATCAGGGCGGCTAAATCCATTGCGGCTGGAGGTGTAGGTAACACTAGATAATCTGCGATCGCTACTACGGCCGCCAAGGCTTCCGAGTGCAGCGCGGGCGGCGTATCCACTACTACTAAATCGTAACCTTTGATTGCTTGCAACTGACTTAACAGTTGGGGATTTGTTTCTTGGGATAGGTCAAATCCCATACCATTCTCATTCCGCCCAAACCACCAGCTAGCAGAACCTTGAATATCTGTGTCTACAAGAATAACTTTTTTCTTTTTTCCAAACTGGGCAGCCAAATTAACTGCGGTAGTCGTTTTACCGACTCCTCCCTTACCGTTAAGAATAGCGATGATTTTTGGCACTTCTGACTCCCGACCCTGCCTTACATGAATATACCGCTTTCTTCAATTCAAAAATCAAAATTCAAAAATCAAAAAAAATTATTTTTTTTGCTTCTGCTTTAAGAGAGAAGGAGTTGGAGGTTAGGCGGCTGAGAAAGTTGCACACGGCTTGATTTCTCTAATTTGATTTTGAGTCGTGGCTAGAAGAGCCAGAAAAATCCCCACTATAAAAAAAACTCGTAACAATAGAATGCAATAGATATGAACTTCTACTCAGATGACAGCAACTCAAAACTTACCCGACGGGCCAAGAGTCCATTATTTACGCCGGCTGTTCAAGTTCATTACTCAGCCAGTGGAGTATGTGGAAGATTTTGCCAAGGTTTATGGTGATAACTTCACAGTCTGGAGACGCAATAAGGATAACCAAATTGTCTATTTCAGCCATCCCCAAGCATTAGAGCAGATTTTTACGGCTGATGCTAAATGTTTCGAGACTGGAGGGGGGAACGGCATTTTAAGGTTTTTATTGGGGGATAATTCTGTCATTTTACTGGAAGGCGATCGCCACCAGCGTCAACGGCAATTATTAACACCGCCTTTTCATGGTGAGAGGATGCGGGCTTACGGACAAGCGATTCAGGAGATAACTCAACAAGTAACCAACGATTGGGAGATTGGCAAACCCTTTAATATCCGCGCCTCCATGCAAGAAATCACTATGCGCGTCATCTTGCGGGTGGTGTTTGGCGTAGATGAAGGGTCAATGTTTCAACAATTGCGGGAATCCCTGACTACCGTATTAGACTTGATTGGTTCTCCTTTAATGTCTACCCTGTTCTTTTTTGATTTCATGCAAAAAGATTTAGGTGCATGGAGTCCTTGGGGGCGAGTGGTGCGCCTGATTCAAAAAATCGACCAATTAATTTATGCTTTGATTGCGGAACGTCGGGCTGAGTCTGGGGCAAATCGCCAAGATATTCTCAGTTTATTAATCTCGGCTCGTTATGACGACGGACAGCGGATGTCAGATGTGGAATTACGTGATGAATTAATGACAATGTTGGTTGCAGGACATGAAACTACTGCTTCGGCATTGACTTGGGCTTTTTACTGGCTTGACCAATTGCCAGAAGTCCGGGAGAAGTTATTAGAGGAAATAAATACCCTCGGTTTTAACCCAGAACCGAGTAATATTGCTAGATTGCCGTATTTGACAGCCGTTTGTCAAGAAACCCTGCGGATATATCCCATTGTCCTGGCTGGATTTTTGCGGATTGTCAAATCACCAATTGAAGTTATGGGTTATCAACTACCCAAAGGGACATTAGTCGTTCCCAGTATTTATTTAGCACACCACCGCGAAACAGTTTACCCACAGCCTAAACAATTTCAACCGGAACGCTTTTTAGAAAAGCAATTTTCCCCTTATGAATATTTGCCCTTTGGTGGTGGGAATCGTCGCTGTATAGGTTTAGCATTTGCCCAGTATGAAATGAAAATTGCTTTAGCGACGATTTTATCGCAGTATCAAGTTTCTCTAGTGAATAAACGTCCCGTGCGTCCTATACGTCGTGGTTTAACTTTAGCAGCACCAGCCGGAATGCGAATGATAGCAACACCACAGGTTAGGCAGGCAAATACACCTGTAGGAGTTTAAATCAGTTATCACTTATCAAGGCATATGGTGGGTTTAAATCCCCACCATCAACACCGATATCTATGTTGGGTTTCACTGCGCTTAACCCAACTTGCATCTGCAAAATCGTTTTATTTGTTAACCTGTTCTGGTTTTATTGTAAAATTACTTAATTAAGATTTGTAAAGTAACCCAAAACAATCAATGTCTTCAACCTTGCCTGTAAATGTCATAGCAATTCTGAAGGACAGATACATGAAAAGAATCATTTTGTATCCTATCGTGACTGTTTTATTAGTAGGCGTGGGACATATGGCAATGGCTCAAATTGCCAGAAATAGGTTAAATCAAGAGCTAGCTACGCCTCAAATATTAGCTGCACTAGAGAAAAATAATGTTGTCCAGGTTGCTCAGACTACCAGAGAAATTGATGAAAAAACAGCCCTTAGCTTAGTCTGGAAACTCCCTCTAGTACAACGTAAAGCCAAAGAAATAGAACAGCTTTCTAGAAGAACAATTAAAGTAGCTGCGATCGTAGACAGTGTTCCTAGTCCTACCCAGCCTTACTACACAATCCGCGTTTTTGAAGATGATCCAAACAACCACAATTACACAGTTTATTGGTTTCGTGTATTTAGTTCCAGTGGTGTAATTGAGGCTTTGGATATCATAGAAAATAAATACGTTTCTTTGGATGAGTGGAGAGGGCAAATTAGGAGTAGACGCTAACAAGTACAAGTATGACAAAGATTAATTACAGAAAAACAAAATCTCATGTCTGAGCAACAGCCTCTAAGTCCCTGGAAATATAAGCCTTGGTGGTGTCAACCTTGGTCAATCTTACTCACTGGCATCACTATTATTAGTGGTAGCTGGTTACTTTTTAAAATTATTTGGCTGACAGTTATTATTTCCATACCTGTGTTAGTATGGATGGGCTTTTTTCTGTTGATATGGCCACCATTAATGATGCGTAGTGGTGTTTTAGAAACTTATCAGCAAGATAAGATATAGCACTCATGCCTGGTTTGATTTTTCCTTACGCGTAGAATTATTAGCGAAGTGAATAATCTTTATTTGCTAAAAATTACTTGCAGAACACAGAGGAATATTCAGAGTCAGAAGGGAACAATTGAAAATGCTATTAACGTCACAATTATGGCACTATTTTTTAACACATTGAGTCATAGATAACTGCTAACGCCCAATAAAATTGCAAAATGAAACCATGCCAAAATCAGGTGTGTTTGTATGGATTTAACGCCAGTATTTAGGAAATCTAGAGTTAACTCTGCGTTCAAGCAACTCATGTCTGTACATTGGATAATGGCCGTCTGTTATCTAGTTTTATTTACCACTGGTTCAGCTATGGCGCGTCTATCCCGTGAAACTCCCCTAAGATCAGAATTATATGATTTTCACAAATCAATGGGAGCATTGGTAGTCGCTTTGTTGACTTGGCGGATTTTAGTTTTGCTGCGGGTATGGTGGCGAAAATACACTAAGAATTTGCCAAAGTTTACGCCTGAATGGACACGGAAATTTGCACTGCACACTTTGCTTTATCTATTGATGTTTGCAGTTCCAGTCAGTGGGTTCTTCTTTTCTAATTCTTATCGAAGTAATAACGTCCCCTTTTTTGGGTTGACGTTACCCGATATTTTTCCACAAAACTCTAGTTTAGTAGACTTAGGTAGGAACATTCATTTTTGGATAGCCTATACATTTTTGGCTTTGATTATTCTACATACCCTACAACAATGGAAAGTTGTAAAAGCAAACTGGCGGAGATTTCAAGGCTTTTTTATGAAGAAAAAGTTAAAGACAATTGGTGAGTAGGGACTGGGGACTGGGGACTGGGGAAACTCTCTACCTTGTCCCCTTTGTCTCCTACACTCCTAATTAACTACCTGAATCCCATGACTGCGCGGATCATCTTGACTAGTGGTTGTAACTGGTGCAGAGAATTGCGATACTTTACCGCTAGCTTGAGCATAGGGTAAGGAAGAACCTGTCACCAGAGCTTCCAGGTTGCTGGCCATAACTGTTTGTGGTTGATCACCGATCGCCTGAGCTACACTTTCCCCAGTATTATTTAGAAATACAAAGTGGGGAATACCATCTACGCGGTATTTCAGCATCTCTGGCAACCACTTAGTATTATCTACGTTCAGCATGACAAAATTCACCTTATCAGTATACTGCTGTTCTAGTTCAGCGATCGCAGGGGCCATTTTTTGACAGACAGTACACCAATTAGCGTAAAACTCTATAATAGAAGGCTTACCGTTAGTGGTAGCAACTTCTAGGGGTATAGATGCTGACTCTAAGTTGGCTAAAGAAAAAGAATTTGTCTCAGTTCGTAATCCCAAGAATAAAGCAACGCTAAGAGCGATCGCTACTATAGCAATCAAAAAGTTTCTCAATCTCGTCCCAGCAGTAGTTTCCGGCTTTGCAGGTGAATCACTTGTCATAAAAATTTATTAAAACTTATTAACTAATTTCTCTTTTAGTTTAACCGAGTAAAGCAGTCCGGGTGTAGGGGAGCAAAGATGAGGAAATGCCAACTCAACACCGGCTAAACGCCGCGCTACCGCTAACATCACTCATCACTCAGCACTCATTACTCATTACTCATTACTCATCACTCATTACTCACCACTCATTACTCACCACTATCATTAATAAAAATCCTCTGCTAAATCTGTGAAAAAACGAGTTACCCTCACCTTCCCTAAACGTGCAATACAAATGCCTGTGACTTATGTACTGGCGAAAGAGTTTAATGTTGCTGCCAATATTATCCGCGCCCAAGTTGCGCCCAATCAAATTGGTAAACTAGTCGTAGAACTATCAGGAGATATTGATCAATTAGATGCAGCTATAGAGTGGATGCGATCGCGACATATCAATGTTTCTTCTACCTTGGGGGAAATAGCTGTTGATGAGGATGCGTGTGTTCACTGTGGCTTGTGTACTGGGGTTTGTCCCACAGAAGCCTTGAGTCTGCATCCAGAAACTTATAAACTGACGTTTACGCGATCGCGTTGTATTGTCTGTGAGCAGTGTATTCCCACGTGTCCAGTCCAGGCTATCTCAACCAATCTCTAACCAAGTCTGAATACGTCTGCTAGAACACTACTTTCATCTACTAGTCTATCTGGGGCTGGAGAATCATAAACTACTAGCAGGGAAGACACACCAGCAATATCTGAAAATATGGTAATACCTTCAGCACGATTATTGCGATCGCCATGCGGAATTTCTTGGACAAAATCTGGATTATGCAGAGTATTTTCTGGTAAATTCACACCATTTTTCAACCGATAAACTTGTACAACTCCATCTAAATCCATAGTCGGCCCAGCTAAAATTAACAAGTCTTCGCCATCCCAACATAAATCTCTAATTCCCAAACCATTCAACCAAATAAAATGCTTTTTGTATTCTTTTTTATCTGCACCAATTTTGCGTAATTTTAATAAGCCAGACTGAGAACTTTCTAACTCAATTTCCAAAATTATCGCCCAACCCCTCAATACAGGGCCACGCAATCCTAAAAAAATCCTGTTTTTATTGACAGCTAAACCTTCGATATCAAAACCATTATCTTTTCCCGGAATAGCCGCTTTCACAAAAAAACCTAAATGCGGATCATCAGCTAAAGCCACCATCAATACATTACTGTATTTAGTTAACTCTAATTTAGCCGCCTTTAACTGCACATTAGGATTTTCTGGATGTTGACAAGACTTGAGTAATTGTCCATCTACTAAAGGGATTCTTCCTAAGATATAGCGGTTGAGTTCAGATTCGATCTTCGCTAGCCTGGAAATATTTTTCTTATCAGTATTATCGGGTTTAGTATTTTTACGTTTATAGCTGTGTGAACCTACAAACCATAAATAATAATCATCACAGGCTAAACCTTCAATATCAATTTCTTCATCTTCCGGTGCAGGTAAAGACATAAACTCTGTCACGCGAAATTGTTGATGTTCGGCAAATTTATCCTGAACAACTAAAGATAATCGCTCAATTGTTGATGTTTCATCTGAACCGAACCATAAATACTTGTCTTGAGTTAATCTGACTGCGGACAAATCTTTTCTATGTTCTCCAAAATTTTCTCTAAATGTTAATAAAACTTGATTAAGGAAATGTGAATTAGTCATTTTATCGAATCCCTTAAATCACAAATATCATTATTAAGTAAAACGGCGTAAATAATTAAAGGTTTGTAGTAAGGACTTTAGTCTTTATTGTAGGACTAAAGTTCTTACTACGAACTCGATCACAATAACTTTATATTACTTAACATAGTTAGGTTTATTCACACCGACTTACTTACTATTCTCAGACTCCCCGTAGTGGACTGACAAGCTAAAGTAGTGCATTAGTAAAATTTCATCAGAATTTAATAAAGCTGGTGTAGTCATACTTACAGTTAATACTACCAACGCTACACCTAAACTTGCACCAGAACTAATTCGTAACACAAAAGGCATCGCCAAGGGATTTTTAAAGAGAGTTTGCATTTGCAACCCACTTACACCCAAAGCAGCACCTGGTATGACAAGCTCAAGGATTAATGCTATAAATTCCTTATTGCAAATATACTCATGATTGTTGTAAATTAACCATTAATACTTTTTCTAGTTAAGAATACTTCGCAATTTATTCACAAAATTGCCGTTAAAGCATGACAAATATCCTGACGGAAGAGCAAATCAATCAAATTGAACAGGAAACTTTAGAAAATCTAGAGGTAACCTATAATACTAAAGGATTTGACCAAATTCAGAGATTCCGCCACAGCTTATGTGATACTTATTCCCAAGTAGTTGAATTCCGCCCAGGATTAATTCTAGAAATTTTTGATGATTATTACTACCAGCAAGTCAATAGTATAGTTGATCACTCTGGTGCTTACATACTAACAGCTAAATTTTATTTATCAGGTAATCATAATGTAATTTGTCCAGGGATTCCAGGGGTTAGAGAAAATTATCAAGAAACAGTAGGAAATAATTACCTATTCTACTTACCAGATATTGAAGAAGTAGAACAATATTTTGCAGGCGATCGCATCTATTTAATTAAAATTTGTATAGACCTAGACTTCTTTAAATCCTTCATCGATGGACTAGAGCATTTACCAAAACAGTTACAGCCTTTTTTAGAAAGTGACTCTCCATCGCTATTTCACCGCCCAGTCGGTAAGATTACCCTACCCATGCAGACAGCATTACAGCAAATGCTCAATGTACCCTATCAAGGGATAATACAAAAAATGTATCTGGAAGGCAAGGTATTAGAATTGCTAGCTTTGCAGTTTGCTCAACTGATAGAGACTGAGGGAGATAAACAACCCCTCATTAATCTCAAAGCTGGTGATGTTGAGAAAATTTATCATGCCAAGGATATTTTAACCAAAAACTATGATCATCCACCGTCATTAATCGACTTAGCGAAAAAAGTCGGCATTAATGACAACAAACTCAAGTACGGTTTTCGTGAAGTATTCGGTACTACAGTATTTGGATATTTGCGTGACTATCGCCTAGAAATAGCGCGAAAGTTGCTACAGGAACAAAAGCAGAACGTGAGAACTGTAGTCAATACAGTTGGTTATGCCAATCAAAGCCACTTCGCCGCCGCCTTTAAACGTAAGTTTGGTATTACTCCCCAAGATTGTCGCTTAGGCAGAAAAGCCGTTTAATAATCACAAAACCAACAAACCCCTAAACCTACTCCCCTATTTGACTATTTGCTGCTTACTTGCAGGTTTATGTCAAAAATTGATCACACTCTCCGTCTATGGTCTAAAACTCTCCGTCTACTGTATAGACTTACATCACATAAATTACATAAACTTTTTCCACAGATAGTTGCAAATTACTTGCAATATTGAGTTTGACTTTGTGGAGTGAGGGGTATGGAGTCTCGACCAGCGAAAGAGGTTATTTCAGCAGGGATCGTGTTGGCACTGGTATCATTACTTGTAAAACCAGCCGTTGCAGAAACTAAATCACATTATTCTAGCAGTACAGCAAAGTTATTACTGGTACAACAAAATGATGTTGCACCTGTGGAAGTGACAGGTGTAAAAGTCACTAATACAGAAAAGGGTATTGAAGTTATTTTAGAAAGTGCTAAACCAGAAGCACTTCGTCCTGTCATTAAAAGTGCAGAGAATAATTATATTGCAGATGTTCCTAATGCAGTCTTAGCACTGCCTGAAGGCAAAGAATTTACCGTTGCTAATCCAGTAAGCGGGATTGTATCTGTAAGTGTCACTCAAGCTGATGCTAATACTGTGCGGGTAACGGTAACAGGTGAGGCAGGTTTACCAACAGCAGAGTTATTTGATAGTGAAGAAGGTTTAATCTTTGCACTTGCTCCTGTAGCTGAAGTAACACAGCTACCAGAACAGCCGACGAGTGAAACACCACCAGAACAACCAACAGCCGAAAGTAATGAACCAATTGAGTTGACTGTCACAGGTGAACGGGATAGTTATCGCATACCTACAGCCAGCACCGCCACAAAAACAGATGCGCCTCTGCGTGATGTACCCCAAGCAATTCAGGTAATACCTCAACAAGTCCTGCAAGACCAGCAAGTCAGGCGTTTGAATGAAGCTTTGAAAAATGCACCAGGTGTTATAGCCGATAACTCAGAACGTTCAGTTTTTGAAGGATTTACCATTCGTGGTTTTAGTAACCGTAATATCATCCGTAACGGACTAAGGGACGATACTAATATCACAAGTAATGTGAATACTGAAAATATAGAACAGATAGAAGTTTTGCGGGGGCCAGCATCAGTTCTATTTGGACAAGGGGGTGCTGGAGGTACGATTAATATCGTCACGAAAAAACCCCAAAGCACTCCTTCTTATTCCTTTGAGGGAACTATTAGCAGTTTTGACACCTATGGCGGTTCTATAGATTTTACCGGGCCATTAAATAACGACAAAACTTTACTATATCGGTTAAACGCATCTGTATCTACAACAGACACATTTGTTGATTTTTTTGAAAGAGAGCGTTTCCTTATTGCTCCTAGCTTAACTTGGTTAATGGGTAAGAACACCCAATTAACGTTAGAGGCTGAGTATTCAGACCAAAAACAACCTAATGACCGGGGTTTACCTGCTGTGGGTACAGTCTTACCTAACCCCAACGGTAAAATCCCCCGTAATCGTTTTATTGGCGAGCCTTTTGATGAAATTGATAAAAACAACCGTCAATCTCTACGCATTGGCTACAATTTTGAGCATCGGTTTAACGAAGATTGGCAGTTACGGAATAACTTTATTTTTTCCTATTTAAGTGTCGCACAAAATTCTTTATTTCCCTCTGCACTATTAGATGATAACCGCACACTAGAAAGAGGTTTAGTTGTTGCTAAATTCGCCCAACAAGCCTACAACTTAGATACGAATATTGTCGGCAATTTCAAAACAGGTAGTATTGAACACAAAGTTTTATTTGGGATTGACCTTTCAAGAGATATTTCTTATAACGAAGGCAGGGTCTTTGAAAGAGAACTTGCTCCCCTAGACATTTTTAATCCCATTTATCGCCGCGATAGTCTTGGCGCAGAACTTGATGAATTTCCTAATGAACCTTTTATTTCCGAGGGTTTAGGTATCTATTTGCAAGACCAAATTTCCCTCTCAGAAAACTTTAAATTGGTTCTAGGTGGTAGATTTGATATTGTCAACCAAAAATCCGAAAATGCTCAAGGTGAAACAACTTCTTCTCAACAAGATGAAGCCTTTAGTCCCCGTATTGGTATTGTCTACCAACCCAGTCAAGCCATTTCTTTATACGCTAACTATAGCCGTTCATTTCAACAAGTAACTGGCACAAGTTTTGAAAATACACTTTTTAAACCAGAACGGGGAACTCAGTATGAAGTGGGAATGAAAGTAGATTGGACAGAAAATCTTTCTTCTACTCTAGCTTTATATCAAATCACACGTGCAAATGTTCTTACTACTGATCAAAGAGATCCCAGTGGTAATACTTCTATTCAAACAGGAGAACAAAGAAGTCGAGGTGTTGAACTAGATATCACAGGTGAAATTGCACCAGGATGGAAAATAATTGGTGGCTACGCTTACACAGATGCACAAGTAACCGAAGACAATGATATTCCAGTCGGAAATCGCATTAATAATGTACCAGAACACGCTTTTAGTTTGTGGAGTACCTACGAATTGCAACAGGGAAATCTCCAAGGATTAGGCTTTGGTTTAGGACTTTTTTATGTAGGAGAAAGACAGGGAAATTTAGACAATAGCTTTAGCCTACCCAGTTACTTACGTACCGATGCCGCTTTGTTTTACCGCAAAAATAATTTCCGAGCAGCTTTGAATGTACAAAACTTATTTGACAATGAGTATTTTGAAGCAGGTGAAAGTCTGCTGCGCGTTTATCCTGGCGCACCCCGCACGGTAAAATTCACATTAGGTTGGCAATTGTAATTGACAAATTGCTATTTTGATTGAAGATTAATTAAATACAGCCCTTGATTTATCTTAGGGCTGTTTTATGAGCAAATTCATTGCCGAAAAATACAATGTTGAATAAATGGTTTTATTACATAAAATTATTTTTGGTAATAACCCTGTCTTTAATATTCCTCAAGGGTTGTTATAACTTTTCTCTGCCAGAAAGCTACTCATCAAAAGTCAACTTACTCACATCTGAGTGTCGAAATATTAAGCATGAATTAGGAGAAACCTGTATTCCTCTAAATCCCCAACGTATCATTGTAACTGACCAAGAGAGTTTAGAGATTTTAGTAGCTTTAGGTTTAAAACCAATAGCAGCAACAACAGCAAATCGAGTAGGAAATAAATCATCTATATTGAAAGGTAAAATAGATAGAATTATTGATTTAGGTAAGGAAAGTAATCCCGACTTTGAATCAATTATCAAATTGAATCCTGATTTAATTGTAGGTTTTTTTATCAGTCCTCAAAATTATCAATTATTTTCTGCAATAGCTCCAACATTTTCTATTAATTATAAAGAAACAGGCTGGAAAGAAACCTTAATACAGGTTGCTAAAATACTTGATAAAAATCTAGAAGCAGAAAAGCTACTAGCAGAATATCAACAAAGAGTTGGAGAATTAAGCTTGATTTTTTCTAAAAAACTTAAAAATACAGAAATTTCTGTCATGCGATTTTACACAACTATTCAATTTACACAATTTTTGAATCAATTATCATTTCCTGTCGGCATTTTAGAGGAATTAAAATTATCTATCCCTCTAGCACAATGGCAAGTTAGTAGAGGTGCAAATGTCAGTTATAACAATGTTAGTTTAGAACGTGTAGATTTACTAGAATCAGACGCGATGTTTATAGCATTAGACCCAGGTGCGGAAGAAAATTTTCAAACATATCAAAATAGTCCTCTATGGCAAACACTAAATGTAGTAAAAAATAATCATGTATATACCGTTGATTCTGGTTACTGGATTTTTGGAAATATTTTATCAGCTAATGCTATTTTAGATGACCTCATTAAATATTTAGTGGAATAATTAATTTAATATCTAATAATGAAACAGTTTTTACTTCGCTACATCAAATTGTTTATTCTCATACCCCTAACTTTAATTTTGGTTAATAGTTGTTATATTAATTCTCCTGAAAATCCCGACTTGATAACGACAAGAATAAAAACATCTGAGTGTAGACTAATCAAACATCCTTTAGGTGAAAGCTGTATTCCTGTAAAGCCTCAGCGCGTTATTGCTTTGGATGAAACTTCTATGGAAGTATTACTTGCACTGAACTTAAAACCAATAGCAACAGCACAGCCTAATATTACAGGTAGCATAATACCAAATTTGGGTAAAAAAGCCGAAGGTATAGTTTCTTTAGGGAAAGATGGTCAGCCAAATATAGAAAAAATGGTGCAATTAAATCCAGATTTAATTTTGGGTTTTTCTGTCAGCACAGAACAATACAAATTATTTTCTCAAATAGCACCCACAGTTACACTAGATTATATTCAAAATAGTTGGAAAGATGCTTTTTCACGGATTGCTGAAATCATCGGAAAAAGTGAGAAAGCACAAAAATTACTTGAGCAATATCAACAACGAGTTCAAGAATTACGCACCTTTATAAATCAGAATCTCAAAGAAAAAACCATTTCGGTAAGTCGCTTTTATGCTGGTAATCAATTTACAGAGTTTCGCACTAAATATTCATTTCCTGGAAGTCTGTTTACAGAAGTAGGAATACCTCTACCAGAGATGCAAAATCAACTGACTACTTATGAAAATCAGCCTTTAGTTTCAGTTAGTTTAGAGCGTTTAGAGTTATTAGATGCAGATTTTTTGTTTGTGGCTTTAGATCCTGGTGCAGAAGATTCTTTTCAAAAATATCAAAATAGTCCTTTATGGCAAAAACTAAATGTAGTGAAAAATCAGCGAGTATATACTGTTGATTCTGGTTACTGGATATTTGGCAATATTCTATCAGCCAATGCCATTTTAGATGACCTATTTAAATACTTAATAAAAAAATAATGTTTCAACAAATAACTAGCAATATTGGACAAAATTTCTTACAAAAAATATTTACTCTTGCTCAACACACTTTAGATAGTTCCTATACAGACTGCATAATTTTTACTCAGCCTCCTGATGGTGCTGAGGTAATTTCATTAAATAATTATTTACAAGCAGATAGACTTTTATCTCATTGGCAAGCCAGTGATATATACCAAAAAACTCAAGATATTCGCATTGCTGCATCCATCTGGAACAAAGTTTATAGCTGGACAACATTACCGGGTGTTTTAGCCTTGATGACTTGGGCTGGTGTCGGTTTAGATGCTGGATTAAATAATGTGAGTTTTGTATTAGAAGACGGTGAACCCAAAGCTTTATGGTTTCATGATTTGAGTGGTACTGTAATTTATCCTCAGAGATTACCTATTCCCATTCCCCAAGACTACCCCGGAAAAATAGTAAATAGTGTAGAAGCCTTACACCAAGCTGTATTTACAGGTTTATTCCAGCGTAATCTAGCCCCAATGATAGACCGTGTTCATCGCTTAACCAAACTCTCCAAAAAAACTATGTGGGGTAATGCGGTGAACGCTTCAGAAGGACAGTTTGCTGAAATCAATAAATGTACAAATTCAGAGGCGATACAAACAGATTATTCGGTCTTGTATGAACAACCATACAGTTCAGTTATGCCGGGACGCAATCTTCTTTACAACTTAGTACGTACTGAACAACTCAACGAAGCCGGTTTACCAGCTACAACCACAGTCCGTCTTACCTGTTGTTTATATGCTTTCATTCCTCCATTTGATGAAAAGTGTACAAACTGTCCTTTATTAAAACCACAGGAACGAATTGCCCAAATCAAGGAATACATGAAAGAATCTGACTGAAATTATATTCATGGGCATTGCATATTTTACGGGAGGATTTTTTTCACGCAGAGGAGGACACTTCGGTGGGCGGGTTTCCTGACTTGTCGAAAGTGTCCGTCGCGCAGAGAGTAAGAGAATTTTTATGCCACAACAACCAAATCCAGCTAGTATGCGTAATTTTCTCATCGTTTGGCTTGGTCAATTAGTTTCTACCATCGGTAGCAATATGACTGGCTTTGCAATTGAAATTTGGGCATGGGAAATTACAGGTAAAGCCACAACCCTGACTCTGGTAGGTTTTTTTAGTTTGTTACCAAGTATTATTATTACTCCCATTAGTGGTGTAATTGTAGACAGATTTAACCGCAAATTTTTAATGATGGTGGGTGATACAGTTGCCGTTCTCAGCACAATTGTAATTTTGTTGTTGCATCTTACCAATAATCTACAGATTTGGCACTTCTACCTGACAGGCGCGATTGTTGGAACTTTTAATCAATTTCAATCTTTGGCGTACTCAGCATCAGTATCACTGATGATTCCTAAACAACACTATACTCGTGCTAGTAGTTTAGAATTTTTATCCGGTTACGGTAGTCAAATTATTGCACCTGCTTTGGCGGGGTATCTTTACACTGTCATTGGTTTTCTAGGAATTTGGTTAATTGATATCTTTACTTTCGCTATCGCAATTAGCAGCTTATTTTTAGTTAGTATTCCGCAACCAGTGCAAACGACAAACAACGAAAGAGTAGTTGATATTTGGCAAGATTTGGGATTGGGTTGGCGTTATATTACTACTCACAAAAGTTTGCTGGCATTGTTAATAGTTAATTTATTGTTTTGGCTACCCCATGATATGGGAAATTCCCTTTACTCGCCAATGATTTTGTCGCGCACTAATAATAATACTTTAGTGCTAGGTAGCTTGGCTGCTGCGGCTGGTTTTGGTGGTGTGACAGGGGCGATAATTGTTAGCACTGGGGGTGGTTTTAAACGGAAAATTAAAGGCGTTTTATTGGGGATGATGGGTGCAGGTATCAGTAAAATTGTCTTTGGTTTGGGTAGAACACCTTGGGTTTGGATTCCGGCACAATTTTGTTCTTCGTTCAATTTCCCTTTAAATGGCAGTTCAGATAGTGCTATTTGGTTAGCGAAAGTACCACCCAATGTGCAAGGAAGAGTTTTTGCGGCGCGATCGCTACTTTTACAGATCGGTTCTGCGGTAGGCTATTTAGTAGCAGGGCTATTGGCAGATCAAGTTTTTACACCTGCCTTACAATCAGGTGGTGTTCTGGTTAGTCTTCTTGGAGGATTATTTGGAACTGGTACTGGTGCAGGAATTGCGCTGTTATATGTGATTTGTGCGGTGTGTATGTTGCTGGTTGGTTTCCTGGGTTTCTTTGTACCTGTGCTGCGGGATGTAGAAGATATTCTCCCCGATCATGATGCGGAGTATAGTCAATTAAAGTGATAAATCCAGTATCAAATAATACAATTATTGATATAAAATTCTATTTTGTTTGTGGCGATCGCAAAACGCCATTACACTTACTCTGAAAAAGTACAAAAACGCCGCCTCAAAACTAGAGAAATAGTTTTTTATCCTCATGAAAACTAACGGCTGAATTTTTTCTGCTGTTAATCACAATACTAAAAGCTCCAACTCTGATAAAAAGATAACTATCAGCAGATAGATAGAAATTTTTAACTAATGCTATTATGCAATAACCTGTTTAAGTCATTACTATCAACCATGCAATTAGCTACAGAATCTACAGTAAAAACTCTAGGAAACTACGCTTATCAGGCTATTGAAAAACACATTAATAAAACATTGAAGTGGGAAAAACCTGTTAAGAAAGATGAAGATCCAGAAGCACTACATCAAATGCGAGTTGGGATGCGTCGCCTACGCACAGCTATTAGTCGGTTTGGCATAGTATTAAATTTACCTAAGCAGGCTAGTGAGAAAAATGTCGGTAAAATTGCTCGCCGCCTTGGTAATCTGCGCGACTTAGATGTATTAAAGCAAAGTTTAGAAACTATTTATCAACCAAACTTACCCCCCAAAGAACAAAAAGCTCTACAAACAGCTTTTCATGCTTTAGCTAAACAGCGTGAAGATGCTGTGACTAAAACCCTAACAACTTTGAAGGATGAATCTTATAAATCCTTAAAACAATCTTTGCAAGAATGGTTAGAAAAACCAGCTTATAAACCCTTAGCATCTCTCCCAATTCAGCAGGTACTACCAGATTTACTATTACCTGAACTAAGTCAATTTTTGCTCCATCCTGGATTTTTGGTAGGGACTAAAATTGTAGATTCTGGGGTGAAAATCTATAGTGAATTGCCAACAAAAGAGATAGAAAAAATTTTGACGAATAAAGGCGAAGCTATTCACGATTTACGAAAACAAGCCAAGCGTTTACGCTATCAAATGGAATTATTTACTGAGTTATATAGCGAATCTTATGCGGCTTATATTGCAGACATAAAAAACATTCAAGATATTTTGGGCAACATTCAAGATAGTGTAGTTATGGGTGAGTGGTTAATGGATGTATTCAAGTCAGACATTAACACCAAATTACCTCAATTCACTAGCTTATTAACTGCTAACCGTTATCGGTGGTGGCAAGAATGGCAACCTTTACAAGAACGATATTTGCAAGCAGAAAATAGACATAACTTTCATCTCACAATCCTGCATCCCGTTGTCAATTAGGAAGAGGGGTTAATTAACCTCCAGTTTTTAGCGAGCAGATAAAGTGATAGGAGTATCTAGGGACAATACATAAACACTACTTTGGGGAATCTGCACCACACGGGTATTTTCTGCGGAACGTAAACCAGAAATCAAACCGACAGCACTACCTAACATTGCACCCCTGTCAAACTGATCTGGATCGCCATTGCTGGAAAATCCCATGATGCTACCGCCAATCCTACCAAAAATAGAACCATTTTCTACAGCTTTGTCATTAGCTCGCTTGTGGGTAATAGTAGTACCGGGGATGGTTTGACTAGATGCTTTAATGGCAACGATGCGGCCATTAATCACTATAGATTGAGCGACAATTTTTGCACCGCCATCGCTTGGTTTCAACACTATGCTAACAGGAGTATTTTCTGGTGCAATGATGTTACCTTGAGCATCTTTAATGGCACTAGCTAAAGGAACAGTCAGGGGATAGTCCTTTTTTTGCCCTACATCTACGGTAATCGGTGCGGGGAAAGAAACGATGAGTGCTGTATCTTGGGGAATGCTAATTTCTGCGTTGACTACCTGGGGTTGAGTTGCTTCGGTGGGAACAGGTTGGGCTGTAGCTGGTAGTGTTAAAGCACCTAAAATAGACAGAGAACAGGCGAGGCTTAAAAAGGTTTGGGTTTTCATTGTCATTTCTTCCTTTGATTTCAGTGTTTTGGGTGTTAATCCCTTCACTTAATCAATAGGTTGGTGATTCTGGGTTTATGCAGCCTGTTTCTGGAAAAAATCACAAACTATTTTTGGGCATGGGAATATCATCGTTGATTTCGTAATAGCCAATGCCATCCCGAACCCTCACGGGTTAACCAACTATCTTCAACGTCGGGATAATTATCGTCTACGTCAGGACTCTCAACTTGGTAATCAGAATAGTTTGAGTCTTCTTGCACCCGAACTCTGACATTGCGACAATTACCTTCTATTTCAATAGTGACAGTATCATGGCGTTGCGAATTGGAGTTTAAGAGACTGTCTCTAATAATACTGCGCTTTCTGTTTTCTCCTTGCCTAAACTTGGGAACACAACGCACTCTTACTAACGAGCTATCACGCGGATTATCTAATAGATAGGGTAAAATTTGCGAATTACGAATTGAGCGCGAAGGAGTTTCAGCACTAACTAAAGGTGTGACACTCAACAATAAGGTTGTAGTGAGGGCAATGATTCCCCCTCGTAGTCTGGTATTCATGGTTTCTCCTAAACATAAAGCAATTGCCAGGGTACTAACTAACCCCGGCGGCGTAAGAATTCAAAATTTAAAAATAATTGTTTCAGACTTAGAGGAATGAGGGAATTGGAGATGGACTATTACCCTTACACCTCTAATTATTATTTATCTTCGAGTAATTGGTTAACCTGTTGTCCACGACGACCAGTTTTGATTTCATAGCGGCGGGTGAGGTTATCTTGGTAGTTCATATCCCTAGCGGCGGCGGAGTTAACGAACGCATCACAATTTTTTCCTTGAACTACAGTTGCAGAACTGCTACTACGTTCATCTGTGCTGTTGTTGCTGGTATCTTTGGAGTTACTGTTACTTTGGTTGCCTTGGCTACTACCATTACCACTGACACCAATACCAAAGATGCTGACACCACCGCCACCGCCATCATTATGGCTGCGAGAAGAACTAGAACGAGTGCTGGTAGATGTAGCTAAGGCGATTTTGCTGTTGCTGGTGCGGGTGTTGTTACCTAAACCGACATCACTACACAAAGCGCGGGGGTCTTTTGCTAGTGTGTTGGGATCAACCCAAGATTGATGGTCGCCTAAGCCTTGAATTTCCGTGTTACCGACTGGGTTACTGATAGGTGCGGGTGTGCTAGGAGTTGTATTGCCAACTTTACTGGGGACTACATTAATAGGCTTAAAAATACCTGCGGGTTGAGCATCAAAAGGCCCGGCAAAAGCGGGAAGTGTGCTGGTTAATAATGCAGTTGCGGTGAGTAAAGAACTGGTTAAGTGGCGTAATTTCATGGTCATGTTCCTCAAATTTCAGTGTTGATGTGTAGTTTGGGTTGAAACCCCTTCACTGATTCAATAGGTTGACCTTTGTCTGTTTATGCAACCCCTTGCCAATTTTTCTGGAAAAAATCTCAACCCTAGTTTTGAGGGTTTGTAGTCAGCACTTTAGTGCTGAGTGCTGAGTAAGAAAAAGAGTACGCTGCTCAACGCCTCGCTACCGCTAACAGCACTTTCAACTCTGCACTCTTCATATTAATTAATTGGTGGCTTGTTATACATTGGTCATAAATGGGATTAATAATGAAGTTATAAATTCGGTTGTTTTCATTGACACTATGCAGTATCCACTGGAACTTACGTTTAAACTCTGGGCATTCGCACCACAAATATCTGTTGCTGATTCCCAAAATAATTTGGTTTTCTACGTTAAGCAAAAATTATTCAAACTCAAAGAAGCGATTACCGTCTTTGCTGATGCGGAACGTACTCGTCCTCTTTACTATGTTAAAGCCGATCGCATTATTGATTTCTCAGCTCGGTATGACTTCACCGACAGTAACGGTGCTTATATTGGTGCAGTCAAACGCCGTGGGTTAAAATCCCTGTGGAAAGCTCGTTATGATATCTTTGATGGTGATACGACTCATTTAAATATTCAAGAGCAAAATCCTTGGGTAAAGGTTGCAGATGCACTATTGGCAGAAATCCCGATTTTGGGGTTGTTCACTGGTTATGTGTTCAATCCTGTGTATTTGGTGAGTCGGGCTGATGGTACGGTTGTGATGCGGTTAGAGAAAATCCCGACGTTTCTTTCTCGAAAATTTATCATTAAACCAGTCGATCAACTCAGCGATCGCGAAGAAGAACAAGTTATACTCAGCTTGCTCATGATGCTGTTATTAGAACGGAATCGTGGTTAATTAAAGGAAGTCAAAAGTCAAAAGTAAGAAAATCTTCACATTTTGACTTTTAACTTTTTGGCCGCAGACTTGGGTAAACTAACCAATTAACTTTTGCCAACTCGCTGGCCCGATGATTGCATCAGCAAGTAACCCATTTTGTCTTTGAAATCTCTTAATTGCTGCTTCTGTTTGTGGTCCGAAAATACCGTCAGCATCTACACCTACTCGGTATTGTATATATTTGACTACTGGGCCGCCAGCATGATTAGGTCTGATGATGCGTTTGGCTAAAATCTGATTAATTATGCTCCAAGTAGTTTCCCCGACAATACCAGTTCTTTCAATACCAACAATGCCTTGAAATCTCTCTATGGCAAATTTTGTTTCGGCGTTGAGTTGATTATTTTCAACTAATACTTTGCCATTTCTATCGGTAATTTTGAGCCGATTTAAAGACTTTTGCAGTCTCATCACACTAGTATCTATATTCTGTTCTTCATCTGGAACAGAATTTACTGGAACGCTAGGTAGTTTACCTGTCAAGCCTTTAACAATTGCATTGGCTGTTGCTTCAGCATCGAACAGATTCATATCTTTTTGTGAATCTATGAAGCAACACTCTACAAGAATTGCCGGCATATTTGTATTTCGCAAGACAAATAAGTGAGATCCATTCTTAACCCCACGGTTAAAAAATCCTAGTTTAACAATTTCATTTAATACAGGTTGGGCAATTCTTCTACCTGAATCACTAGCGGCAAAGACTTCCGTCCCGTTAGCTTGTCCGTTAAAAGCATTAAAATGGATTGAAACAAAGACTTCAACTCTAGCAGCATTAGCTTTGTTACATCTTTGTGAGAGTGAATTTTGGACTGACGTAGACCGATCAGGCTTACACGATATGACTTCATGTCCTAAAGCTTGTAACTTAGATATAACTCTATTCCCAACATCTACATTTAAATTATCCTCAAATTTTATCCCTCTAGCTCCGGTATCTGGTGGGGAATTATGTCCGATATCAATGCCATATTTCATGTGTTAATCCTCAACTGATTTTTCCAATACTCCCAATGCTGTTTATTTGCCGTGTTGAGTGTGTGCGATGATGCTCCGCACCACCGTAGGCGTTGGCATTTCGCCCACCCTAGGCGATCGCTATGACAGCGACATTGCACAACCAACATATTACTGAGAATAATTTTATTTACCAAGTTCGTATTTTAACAAAATATATCTGCACCAACGTCTTGAATACAAATCTACTCCATAAGCAAGCAATGGCCTACGGTCGGTCGGAGACCATCGCCTCCATAAGTGTGTGTTGGTTTAAGTATTTAGTCAAGAGTCATTAGTCGTTAGCTTTTCTTCCCTGTCACCTGTCACCTGTCCCCTCACCTCCTCTGTGTAGCGAACACGCACCACATCACAAATACTGTCAACCCCAAATAAATTGATACCGTTAACCACTCTTGCCAGCTACCAGATAGATTATTCATCAGTAAAAATGCGGTAAATAACCAGAAATTCTCCTCCATTCTCCAGTCTACGCGTTTATACTCTCAGTAGTTTCCTGGATTGATTTTCTCAAAAAATTTTGCTAATTTTCCGGAAATCCTCAAAACGCAGTGGTATTAATGATTAGTAGAGTCAAATACAACGGTTTATACAGAAACTTTATATTGAACCCTTTGGGGAATATATCCCCTTTACAATTATCAAAAGCCCGGTTATCACAGCCGGGCTTTTGACTTATTGGGGATTGGGGATTAGGAAATCACCCTCATCCACAAGATAACTGGTACATAGGGAATTACAAATTAAGCCTGTGGTAGCAAACTGCGTACTCATATTTTGAGTAGATTAACAGTAGGCTATCTGTGGAACAGTTATGACTTTGATGAAAGATGATGATTTGGTGTTAGTTGCTGGTGCAACTGGTGGTGTGGGACAACTGGTAGTAGGAAAACTTTTGGAGAAGAATGTCAGGGTACGTACTCTAACTCGGAATGCACAAAAAGCTACAAAGATGTTTGATGACAAGGTAGAAATTGTGGTTGGGGATATCCGCGAACCAAGCACACTCACCGCAGCAGTAGAGAATGTCACTCACATCATCTGTTGTACTGGAACTACTGCTTTTCCTTCTGCTAGATGGGATTTTGACCCCAAACCTAACCTGATTGATTGGGTAAAGATTTTTCTGGATACTGACTACAGAGAAGCTAAGGCAAAAAATACACCGGAAAAGGTTGATTTTGTGGGTGTAAGTAACTTCGTTGCTGTTGTACCCAGCACTCTGAAAAGGTTTGTTTTTATTTCATCGGTGGGAATTCTCCGTAAAAATCAACCCCCTTTTAGTATTCTCAATAGCTTTGGTGTGCTGGATGCTAAACAAAAGGGTGAGGAAGCAATTATCAATTCGGGATTACCTTACACAATCATTCGTCCAGGACGCTTGATTGATGGCCCTTATACTTCCTACGATCTCAATACTCTTTTGAAAGCTACTACAGACAGTAAGTTAGATGTAGTTGTTGGTAAAGGTGATACCCTAGCAGGTGATGCTAGTAGAATTGATGTCGCGGCAGCTTGTGTGGAATCTCTTTTTTACCCATCGACTGAAGGACAAGTTTTTGAATTAGTCAATAAAGGAAGCAGACCACCTGCAATTGACTGGGAAAAACTATTTTCTCAGCTAAGTAAAATCCAGGAGTGATAAAAAGCCAATAAAAATAGCCCAAAATATACTGTGTTTTGGGTGAACGGGGTGGGGTTCTTCGGGTTTCATCAGCAATCAAGATTCAAATATGACATATCAGGCCCGGAGGGAATAATACCACCGGGATTGAGGGGGAAAAGATTGCCATAATAATCTCGCTTCACACTCTCCAAATCACAAGTATCAGCAACGCCTTGTAGCTGATATAAGTTACGCAAATAGACACTCAAATGCTCATAATCCTTGATTCGGCGGCGGTTACACTTAAACAAACCGTAATAGACAATATCAAACCGGAATAACGTCGTGAACAGTCGCACATCGGCTAAAGTAATATTATCTCCGCACAGATATTTACTATCAGCCAGTGTACCCTCAATCTCATCCAGAGTTGTAAATAGCTGATCACAAGCTTTGTTGTAAGCCTCTTGTGTCTGAGCAAAACCACAACGATACACCCCATTGTTGACATAGCTGTAAATTTTCTCATTCCAAGACTCAATTTTTTGTTTTAACTCCTCTGGGTAGAGATTCAGTATGGGATTTAAGGCAAACTCATTAAATTCAGAGTTCAGCATGATAATAATATCTGCACTCTCATTATTCACAATAGTCTTTGTTTGTTTGTCCCATAACACTGGCACTGTAGAACGTCCACTATACCTAGGTTTGGCAAGGGCATATAATTCAGCCAGAGTAGAACAATTTTCCTCAGGGGAGTCAAACACCCAACCACCCGACTCCGCAGACGGAGAAACCACTGATACTGATATGGCTGCTTCTAATCCTTTCAACGCCCGAACTACTAGCGTGCGGTGCGCCCAAGGACAACCCATGCCGATGAAAAGGGTATAACGTCCGGTTGCTGGTTGATAGGGACTATTTCCCCCGGATTGGATAAAATTTCTAAACTCGCTACTAGGACGAATATACTCTCCTGATTGATTTCGAGGAGCAAGTTTTGACATCATTATCTGCCAAATATTTGTCCACACAAATTTACCCATGCCAATGATGAGCTTAGGAGGTAAAGACTTACCCTTTTTCTTAGTCTTGGTGATACCAGTCATGGTGAATACCTTCCCCGGTGGAATAAATCAAGATTGTGTCTTTTGACTTGCGCCTGATAAAATCCTAACGGAAAAACCTGTGGCTACCCTTCGCTACGCAACTAAAATGCGATCGCATTTTAGTTAAAATTATTGAGGGCTTGATTACTTACTATCAAGACACCATCAAAAGCTTAAAATAGTCCTAGCTGCGCAATCAGACTTAACCAAATCAGATATCAATGGTAAAGTATTTTGCTACTCCCTACTCACTGTTTTTATAGTCTATGGCTAAAGTTTTTGACTGTATTACAGCACAACTGCAAAGCTTTATCGCAGCTCAACAACTATTCTTTGTTGCTTCTGCACCCCTGAGTCCTGATGGTCATGTGAATTTATCACCTAAAGGATTAGATTGTTTGCGGCTGATTTCTCCCCATCAGGTCGCTTACCTAGATTTAACCGGCAGTGGCAACGAAACTTCAGCCCATCTAGAAGAAAACGGGCGAATTACTTTGATGTTTTGCGCCTTTGAAGAACCCCCTTGCATCTTACGTCTCTATGGACGGGGCAGAACAATTCTACCAAGTTCCCCTGATTGGCATTCCTTGTATTCATTGTTTCCGCCAATCCCTGGAATTCGTCAAATTATCATTGTGGATGTGGAACGTGTGCAAACATCCTGTGGTTTTGGTGTACCACTTTATGAATATAAGGGTCAACGCCAAACTCTAGTTAATTGGGCGGATAAAAAAGGAGAACAGGGAGTCAAAGACTATCAACAACAGAAAAATCTTGTAAGCATTGACGGTCTAGCTACTCCCCTGAGTAAATTACCTTGAGTAGAGTGACTTTTTAGGAAAATTTAGATCATGGATTACGCAATTCGTCAACTTACACAACAGGACGAACCTTTCTTGTGGGAAATGCTCTATGAAGCAGCGCACATGGCAGAAGAAGGTGATTTGACGGTACAGGATGCCAGGAATCATCCTGAGTTGGCAAGATATGTCAGCAATTGGGGTTTAAAAGATGACATGGGTTTTGTGGCTACTTTGGTAAGTAGCCAGCAGTCAATAGGGGCGGTATGGTTGCGTTTACTAGCTGGGGAAAATCAAGGGTATGGTTTTGTTGATGAGCAAACACCTGAATTAGCGATCGCAGTTTACCCTGAATATAGAAATCAAGGTATTGGTACAGAGTTAATGACACATTTACTAGCAGCCGCTAAAGTTGTTTATCCCTCAATATCCCTGAGTATCCGACAATCTAATCCAGCCTTACATTTATATCAAAAGTTGGGTTGGGAAGTCATTCCGGGTAGTGAAAAAATTAACCGAGTTGGTGGGATATCTTTAAAGATGAAACTAGATTTGAAAAGCAGGAATATTACCAATTACTAGAGTTAGTTTGTTGATACTTGTAGATTTGTTCAATCCACATACGGATATCAACCTCTGAACCTGAAGTAAAAGACATCCTTGTTACAGGGTCGTAGGCCTGCCAATATTTATTACCGTGACGGTCAACCTTTTGATTAACCTGAATTTCGTTTGATTCTGTTAGTAATATTTTTACTACTTTTTGCCAAATTTTATGTAAAAATCCCCAGCAGAAATTATGTCTAAATATTATGCTAGTAGGTGTTTCTATGTCTTTAGATTGTAGACACCCAATATCATCTTGCATAAGATTATTCCTGATTGTGATCGAGTCAACATCACTTTAACAACATCCCTATTTGTAATCAAATCATGGCTTGTATAGTTTCTATAAATTGTATTTATAGAAAACAAAAGATGTCAGAATAAAGGATATAGATTCAGAATAAAATTCTCTGAAATTGTTTTTGACCCGTCATTAAGTAAATGATTGTATAAAATTAACATCATAAATTGTCCATGAAAATTTCCCAACTTCGCGCCGTAGTTGCAGTAGCGGAGCGCGGCAATTTCAGTGAAGCAGCTTTAGAATTACAACTTACCCAACCGGCAGTTAGTCATGCGATCGCTACTTTAGAAGAGGAACTAGGTGTACCTTTATTTTCCAGAGGTCGTTATGGCGCGGTTTTGACACCTGCGGGAGAGCGAATTTTACATCATGCTCGCCAAGCAATGCAGCATCTAGAGATGATGCAGCAAGAAGCCAACCTGCATAAAGGTTTACATGGTGGTCACGTGCGGGTAGCATCTTTTCGGAGTGTAGCTACTCATTTATTACCAAAAGCGATCGCCCAATTTCACGACCAATTCCCAGACATTTCTGTCACAATGATCGAATGTCTTTCTTATCTGGAAGCAGAACAATGTTTGCGTGAAGGACGTGCCGATTTGGGTATTACTTATGTACCCACTAGTGATGAATTTGCAGCCTGGGAAATTTTGCGGGATGAGTATGTTGTTTTACTTCCGCCAAAAGCTAAAATTAGCGATTTAAAAATTACTTGGGAAGATATAGACACATATTCACCAGTTATACTTGCTTGTCTACCATGTGGAAGACCTCTACATCATCACTTAAAACAAGTAGCATCTTTCATCAAAACCACTAGCAACATTCAAGAAGACTCAACTATTGTTAGTTTAGTTAATCAAGGATTAAGTGCAGCCATTCTGCCACGTTTAGCAGCAGTGCCAATTCCTCCAGAAGTGCAAGTTTATAGCCTACCCAAACCATTAGAAAGAGTCATGGGGATAGCTGTTTTATCTGATTCTTTACATATTCCGGCGGTGTTTAAATTTTTAGAAATGTTCAAAGACTTTGATTTTTACACTTTAGCTAAATCTATTTATTAACAGGGAATAGGAGAGAAGAAAATGAGAGATGTAATGAGGTTTTTCACAAATCAAATACTAGTTTTATCTCAATGCAAAATACCAAATTTTCCCAGAAAAGTTAGACTAAAATCCAATTCCTGCTTGTCTAAAGTTGATGAATCATGAATAATATTCTCAGTTGGTGCAATGTAAGCTTCATTGGGAGCTAAAGTCATCTTCATCACTGGATATGTGGGAAAATACAGCATAAAATCTGATGGTAGTTTCACCCCACGATAATGTTTAGAGATATCACTTATAGTTGATAACCCTAACAAATGAAATATCTTCATTAAGGAAAGATTGATCATCAGAAAATAGCGATTCTCTTGTCCAATATTGATACAGATTCGATTACTAGATAAATGTCTACGTTTTAAAGGTGAATTTTCCCAACTATCTAAATGCAATCCTACATAAGGCTGGCGAGGAAGATATTTAATAGTATTTACTGTTGTTGTTATTAATTGAGGTTTAGAACAGTGTATTCCCAATGTTTTTATTTCGTCATTGGTCATTAAAGTATATTGTTGGAGATGAGCGCGGATTGCTTGTATTGCATACTGATAGTTAGGGTGCAATGTAACTTTGCTCATACCATCTCTTAAATGACTCAAATCTATATCGATTGTTCTAATAATTTCTCTCAAGGGTTGAATCAGATATTCAGGGATTGTAATAATACCTATATGACCACCCAAATCCCAATTACCGTGCAAGTCATCAATCGAAGTTAATTGCTCTAGTTCAACTGAATTGACTTTTCGCCATTCCTGTGTAGGTATAAAGCAATTTTGTAGGTAATTAAGATTATTTGCCTCGGCTGCGGATAATATACTAGTACCATTATTTAAGAAAAATCGTTCGGGATTTAATTCTACATTTCTATCCAAAATAATTTTCATATCTTCAATAATTTGATTCATATACTGAGTTCCATAAAAATATACTAAAATAGTGAAAATATTATTCAAATTAGTGCATTACAAAAAGTTACAATCAAGACAAATACAGTTCAGAATAGAGCAAAAACATCATCTATCCGCCCATAAATATTAACTGAACTGTATTATTCATGAATGCCAATGCTAATACCATCAGGTAGAATTAACAATTACATCAATCTATCTTTGTTTAAGCGTAGCTTAATGCTGTGTTTACTTCTCTATTAACATTAAGACGGTCTAGAACCATCTTATAATTCTCCTGGTCAATAATACCCATTTCACGAAATCGGAAATCAATGTATTTTAATATCCCTTGTTCAACAATACATTGCATAACACCTCGATCATCAACTTCATAATACTCACGGCTACCTTCTGCCATTGGATAACCACTACAACTACCAAAATATTGACAATTACTACAAGTTTGTTCAATACGTGATTCTGCATCTTTGACAATTCGCCAATGCTGTTCATTATCGATTAATTGATTCATCGGCGTGGTAAAGATATTACCGTGGCTACGTTCTAGATTGTAAGCATCGGCGTAGCTATAAAGGTTTCCATCCGTATTAACTAGATAAATACATTCCCACTCGCGCTTATCATAAAAAACTGTTGGTGCATCGGGAGTATAATGATAGACGACCTGTTGAATTGCATCAGAAATAGGTGTTATGGATACAAATTCATCATCTGCAATCCAGATATCGAAAATTTTTTTATAGGCTGCCAAAGTTTCATATGCGGTAATTTCAAAACCAGCGTGTTGATTATCAAAAGCACCTTTAAACAGAGGGAGAATTCTGGCAGATAAGCTCATCGAACGATAGAACTGATAAATGTCAGCAATCCGATCAATATTGCGCTTATTTAAGACGGTGATGCAGCCAAATCTAATCCCAGCATCCAATAGCTTATCCATATTTTTAAGCACACGGTCTTGGGACTCTAATTCAGTTTGATAGACCCTTAATCCGCCAAATAAGTCTATAGATACACCTACATGATCAAACCCTTCCGACAATAATCTTAAACGTTCCCGATCCAGTAAAGTTAGATTAGTTTGCACTGCATTAGTGACGCGATCGCTAGGATGATCAAAAATTTGATTTTGTAGATCAAATGCTTGCCAATAAAAACTAGGGTGTTGCAGCAATGGCTCTCCACCGTGCCAAATAAATTCAATATCAACAGGAAAATCTAAATTGCGATAATAGTCAGCAACATGACGAAAGAGATTTTCTATTTGCTCAAGAGTGATGGCTGTTTTATCTGCCAACCCTTCATATTCATAGCAATAGCGACAACGCAAATTGCAATGCTTAGATGTTTTGATGACAAATTGAACTAATTTTCGCTTATTCATAATTAAATTTTATGTTTTGCTAGAAGAATTTTAAAAAATGTTGTTTGTAATTTTAATTAATACAAACAACCAGTAATTATTATTCTTAATTAAAAATTAAGGTTCTTCAGGACTTATGCAAATGATACATTCATAGGGTAGGTCAGAGGAGTTAATTTATTAATAATTAACTGATTTTCAATATCTGACTAACCCTAAGAAAGATTGTCAAATTAATGACCAATTTTCTGAAATGTATCGACAGCAGATGGGCGCAATTGCTCGATTCGTCGTTGAAAAGGATCTTTTTTTACTTCTATCCATCCAGGCGTATTATCGCGGAACTGATCAAATAATCTGAATCGATCCTGCGTTTGGCTGTTGAATTTGCTGTTCGGGCGCAAAATATCCACTTTGCGTAAAATTTGAGGACTTACTTGAGTAGACAAAGGCTGAGATTGAACTTCCTCAACAGATTGAGCATTTACCTTTGCCACTGTCGTAATCAGAGTTCCAGTAATGGTGAGAATCATAGCCATAGTAAAGCGAATATTGACATTCATCGGTATTAACTCCAATTATGAATTAGCTTGGATGGGTTTTTTTCCCTTACATTTGCTAATTAGGTTGGATTCCGAAGCTTTATGCAATCTCATAAGAATAACAGCAGTGAAAATTCTGTCGGCGAAACATCACTTAATAATGATTACTACCTGGGTACTGGTACTTGATTCATCACCGATGCAATTACCACATCAATTTGTAAACCATCCAGCATCGCTTCAGGTTTCAAAATTAAGCGATGACGCAACAAAGGCGATGCAACTGCTTTAATATCATCTGGGGTGACAAAATCTCGTCCAGCTAACCACGCCGCAGCTTGAGAAGTCTGTAACCAAGCACCAGCAGCGCGGGGTGATGCACCCAAAGCCAAATCAACCGACTGGCGTGATGCTCTCACCAATGCTAACAAGTAGTCAATAATTGTCTCAGATACCTTGACGTTTTTAACTGCTTGTCTTGCTTGTAAGATTTCTGCTACCGTTGTAACTGCTTGCAAACGGTTAATCTCTAAACGTCGCCCAGCAAAACCAGCCTGACGATTTAATAACATTTGCTTTTCGGCAGATTGGTCAGGGTAATCTACCACTAGCTTGAATAAAAATCTGTCTAGTTGCGCTTCTGGTAAAGGATAAGTCCCCTCAAATTCTAGGGGGTTTTGTGTGGCAATTACCCAAAATAAATCCGGCAATGGCAAACTTTCTCCATCCAGCGTGACTTGCATCTCTTCCATTGCTTCTAACAAAGCTGCTTGTGTCTTAGGAGGAGTCCGGTTAATTTCGTCTGCGAGTAAAACTTCGGTAAATACAGGCCCTTTTTTCAACGTGAAACTGTGACTATTTAAGTCAAAAATATTTGTCCCAGTAATATCTGACGGTAAGACATCTGGTGTTAATTGCACGCGGCTAAACTCTGCTTGGATAAGTTGGGCTAAAACTTTCACAAGGAGAGTTTTACCAGTTCCTGGTACACCTTCTAAAATAATGTGTCCGCCTGATAATAGTGCTATGAGTAGCTGGTGTACTAGGCTGGATTGTCCGACGATAATTTGGTTAAGGTTTTCGCCAAGGTTAATTAAGACTGGACGGGTTTCACTCATAGATTTCAGTGCAGAACAGGAGGGAGACGAGGAAAAAGTCAAACAGAATCTAAAAATCGCAGTTTCAATTATGACTGCTGTCAGGTCAGTATATTACCTAACTTTGCATAAATTATGACTTTTGACTTAATTTGTACCCAGTCCCTCTTATTTATCCAGATGATCAGGATTTATTCCCAATGCTCTTAATTGTTCCGCCAACTCTTGAGCGCGTTGTTCTGCAAGTTTAGCCTGTTGTTGTGCTTGTTTAATCTGTTCTTCTGGTGTGAGATAACGCTTTCCTGCTTCATCGTACCAATACATCCATTCCCGCGTTATTCCACAATAATTTCCTCTTTCACAACCAATTCCTAAACCAATTTCTGGTAGCCAAACGGGGTTTCCCGGCTGTAACTCATTGGCAAGCGATCGCCTATGGTCGGGATACCGTTGGCGAAATGTTTTTTAACGCTGGAAATCCTTATGCCACCGTGGTAATCCCTCAACAAAAGTTCCAAAAACCACCCTTTTAATGAATTCGCCAACGGTATCTGGTCGGTTGGAGATCATCGCCTTCATAGGTGTGGAGTATTGACTCAATCGCTAGCCGCACACATCATACGCGATCAACAAATTCGTGATATTTATGGAAATCACAAGTTGTTGTAATTTTCAGTCAATTATCAAGTGGTAATGAGCAAAAATGAAGTAGGATCTCTATATGCTAACTCTCCTGACTTTCTCTCAGAATCACCTGGAATTTTTTTCTAATAAAGATGTTGATACGGTACTGAAAAGAATTGATGGTTCTCATAATATCTGGTTGCGCTGTATTCACTTTCGGGATCGGACTGGAACTGCAAAAATTATTAACCACTTCCAAATCAATCCATCTCGGATTGACATGATTTTTAACCGTTCCCTTACAGGCATTGATGAAGATATAGAAGATTGCTTATTTGATGGCTATGAAATCCTCACGCATCAAGTTAAAAATCAAGAATTTCAAGTGGCACGTGGTAGCACTGTGTTAGGTAAAAATTTTATTATTACTTTTGAAATAACGGAAGTCAAAGTTTTAACTATACTCATCAATAATATTCAAAAGCGAACTATAGATGTTCAAAACAGGGGTGTCGATTATATTTTATATTTAATTTTAAAAGATATTTTAAACAATTATCATAGCGTATTTGAATTTATTTCTAGACAACTCGATGATTTAGAGGATGAAGTATTAGCAAATTCTGGGGATGAAACAACTTACCATAAAATTGCGGCGATGAGGCAATCTACCCGCTCCGGTCGGCGTAATTTTCAAAATATCAAGTCACTTCTAACTCGGATGAATTATGAAGATTTCCCGTGGATTACTCAGCCAGTAAAAGTATTATTTAATGAAGAATTAGTTTATCAAATTGATCATCTCTGGCAAGAATATCAAGCGTTGAGAGCTTGGATGTCAGAATTAATGGAAATTCAACGCGATAACATTGCCAGTAAAACTAGTGAGCGAATTGATCGTTTAACTATCCTTTCGACTATATTTTTACCAATTACTTTCATTACTGGTTTTTACGGAATGAACTTTAAATATATGCCAGAGCTAGAGCAACCTTGGTCTTATCCTGCTGTGATTAGTGTGATCATATTAATTGTAGTTATTAGTATTGCATTTGCTAAACAACAACGTTGGTTGTAGTGTCATTGCTAAAAAAACTTACCGTAAATTCAAGGGTTTAAGTAATAAGTAATGAAATTTACTCATTACTCATTACTCATTACTCATTTAAAACTCCCTCAAGATTCGCCATTTTGCTAGCCAGTTGAATAAATCTCGTTGACTGACACGACGTTTGCGTGCTGGCAATTTTAAGACAGTATCTAATACTGCGGCATTTTTACCTGTTTTTTTGACCCAAAGGTCTAGCAGAGTTTGGTGTTCTAGCGGTACTGATCCTAATCCCAAAGCTTTTTGGAGTTGTAATTGTTCTTCTCTTCCCACCATTTCGACAACAAAATCGCTGGATTCAGCTTTTTGTAATACACCTGCCAAAGCTTGGATATATGCTTCACTATTATCTATCACTGGTGTCTCTAAAGCTGTTGATTGACCAAAACGGCGATTTTGTGACCAAATCAGCACTAACAATAAAATACCAGCTTGTACGAGTAGGGCTAATAGAGGAGTTTTTGCCAAATAATCGATTAGGTTTCCTTCACCTTCTATTTCTTTGACATCGGCATCTTTATAACCGTGAATGTATTCATCTACAAATAATTGGTTGCCTTTTCGGTTAACTAAACTGGCTAGATATTTAAAATTATTCAAGTCGTCTTGATAGGCGTTGGCGGCCAAGTAGGGAGTCGTGGAGAACAAGACTTTACCTTGCTTGCGTGTGCTTTGCCAAACCACAGATCCAAAACGATCGCCTAAAGAAATATCTGATTGTTTAGCTTTTTGATAACGTCTGCGTGTAGCAATCTTAACTTCACCCAGTGGCGATGCTTGCAGCGTATGAAAATCTGATAGACTAACTCGCGATCGCACACCTAAAATTACTAAATCATTGCCTTTGTCTAACCATTGTTGCTCATCAGGTAACAAATCTGGCTCTCTCAAATAACTCATAACTCTGAGCAGGGTGGCTGGTTTTTTCTCAGTTTCTAGCTTTTCTAGGGGTTTTTGCCAACGTTGAATGGTAGTTCCTTGCTGCTGCATATAAGCGTACCAAGCACCGTAGCCATCGGCGGCGCGGCTATAGCTAGAACCTATGTAAATTTTAGTAGTGGGGGCAGCGATAAAGCTTAATATAACTATTACAGCGATCGCGATCGCACCTATCCAAGCATTACGTTTTGAGGACTTCATTGCTGTGTAATCTCCCGATAAGCTTGGCGACACTGCTCATAATTTTCTGGTAACATCTCCCCATTGCCAAAACATAATTGTTCGTGAGTTGTCATCAAAGTTTCGTATGGTTGGATAGAAGTTTGACTAGATAATTTCAGCAATTGTAGATATTCTGTATCGGTGCGACTGGGTTGGTGAAGGAGAATTTTTGTATCATGCAGATGCTGCAAAATTGCTAAATAAAGACAACGACACGCCTCGCGGTAGTTACCTTGACGATAGAATTGTTGCGATCGCTCCAACAAAGTTGTTAGAGAGACATTTTCGTTAGACATTTTTGAGCGATAACGGGCAGAATTACCATTATTACCCAGCCACGCATATATATAAGGACTGAATTCTTGCCATAATCGCCAAATCACTCCGGCCACAAATAAAGCTACTACTAACCAAAACAAAAAGTTCAGTAAATTAGCCACCCAAGGGCTGAGTTTCCAGTTAGGAGAAAATTCAGGGAGAACTTTTTCAAAGCGATAAAACTGGTATTCTAACCATTCTCCTATTTGTTGTTGGAACTGAGATAGCTGCCACTCCCAGCTAGTTTTTGCAAAAGCTTCTGTAGACATAAAAAAACAGGCAAAGGTTATATTTATAATATTGCCTTCTACCTCCTGCCCTCTACCTATTGCAGAAAGTGCTGTAAATAATCTACAAAGACCTAATTTAGGCTAAGTCCGCGCACCATCCGGACTTAGACTGTGTAGTATTTAACTAAGCTTCTGGTGGCAAATCTGTACTGTAAACAGTTTGCCCTACCAAGTTACGTAGTGATACTGTCATCACCTTTGTAGCAGCATTGATTTTGACTGCACCAAAGAATTGTAAACCTTCGCTTGGGGGTCGATTTCCTCTTGTACCTGGAGGTAGGCTCTGGAATATCAATTGTGGCCCGAAAGTATTTTCTAGTGTGTTTGGCCCAAATGTCCCAGCATTCAGAGGCCCGGCGACAAACTCCCAGAAAGGTTTGAAGTCTTGAAACTGCGCTTTATTAGGGTCGTAGTAGTGGGCGGCTGCATAATGCACATCAGCAGTTATCCACACAACATTCTTGATATTTCTCTGTTTAATAAATCGGAGTAAATCAGCTATTTCCAGTTCCCTACCTAATGGTACGCCATTGTCTGCATTAGCCCAAGCTTCAAAGTCTCTGCTACCATCTCTAACTATCAGTCCTAGGGGCATATCGCTGGAAATTACTTTCCATGTTGCTTTGGATGTCAGCAATTGGCGTTTTATCCATTGGATTTGTTTGCTACCCAGCATAACGGTATCTTTGCCGGGTACTGGCTGATTATTAGGAGTGTTTTGCCCTCTGTAGGTACGCTCATCTAGCATGAAAATATCTAACAAGGGGCTATAGTTGAAGGAACGATAAATTCTAGCTTGGTCTGTATTATTGGTTGTATAGCCAATGGGCATATATTCTAAAAAGGCTTGTCTTGCCCGTTGTGCTAACAAGTCAACATCCTTAACTATATAACGATTGTCACTGAGAAGAAATTCCCCAGGATACCAGTTATTGGTGACTTCGTGGTCGTCCCACTGTGCCAGCATGGGAACTTCTGCATTAAAACGCTTCAAATTTTCATCTAGTAAGTTGTATTGATAGTTACCACGAAATTCTTTGAGTGTTTCTGCTACTTTAGATTTTTCTTCTGTGGTAATATTGCGCCAAATTGTGCCATTATCTAGTGTGACTTGGGATTGAATGATGCCATCCGCGTAAATAGTGTCGCCACAATGGACGAAAAAGTCGGGTTGCATTTGGCGCATAGTTTCGTAAATTTTCATCCCACCGAATTCAGGATTTATACCCCATCCTTGACCGGCAGTATCTCCACCCCAAACGAAGCAAATATCTCGTCCAGTTATCGCGGGAGTGTGGAAAGTTCCATTGACAGGTTCACTGTAGGTATCTTGATTTAAATCTTGGAACAGCACCCGATAAAAGATTTGTTGATTAGGTGGCAAATTTCTGAGATTTAATCTGGCTGTAAAGTCGCTATCTGCTAAAGCCTGTGGACCTAAAACGCGCTGCACACTACTAAAAGCTGGGCTAGTAGAATATTCTACGATCATTCTGGACGCGCGATCGCTCTTACTCCAAATCACTACATTATTATTCGTGATGTCTCCGCTAGCTATGCCATAAGGTACAGCAGGACGCATTCTATCTGAGGTAATAATTGCAGGTGCTTGGGCAAAAACTTGTGATTTTGATACAAGGTTTGTGGTAATAATTCCACCGGCTGTTACAGCTGAACTTAGCAAAAACCGACGACGATTTAGCTTTAATGAATGATTAGATTCCATACTAATTAATAGCAATATCCTGCAAAAGTATTACAGGATAAGTGTTTACCATATGCTCTTACGACAATACGTAAAGATAGAGTTATCCCAGGGTTAATAAAAATTTCTTAGAAATCAGTTACAAAACTTAATAGTGTAAATAATCGAGTATCATTTTACCTCTAATTAAATTCTGCTTAAACTAACTATCTAAAAATGAGCTAGGTCTAAGTAATTAGCGACTTATTTACTGTCTTTGCATAGTGTTAATAAATAATAATTACTGTGCTTGCTTGTAAGTTCAAAAAAACTTGAGCAATAAGACAGTTAAAGTCAGCTTATTTTTACAATTTGCTGTGTGCATTAATTGCAGAACTTTATTGTGAGGGAAACTGAGATGAAATTAGTTAAAAATTTAGTTTTAACTGCTGCTAGTCTGGCTGTATGTTTTTCTGCCGTAGATGTAAAATCCGCATCTGCTGCTATTGTTAATTATGCGTTTAATGTTGATAGTCCGACAAAGACAGGAAAAGGCTTTTTTAGTTTTGATGACGCAACTTTTAGTAGTGGTATTTTTCCAGAAGCAATAGTTCAGTCACTTTATTTTCAATTTGACGGAGACTCTAATATTTATACAGAACAAGATGATATAGCCTATCCAGACTTCCCTGTTGTATCCTTGACTCCATCTTCTACAGGAAGTCCATCTGTAGAACTAAGCTATTTCTTTTTTGATAAAGTTAATCCTGCTGAATTTTTCTATGAAATAGTTGGGGAAGATTTGACAATTCTTGATGGCACTTCTCAAAATACTGAAATTGGTTTTGGTCAAGTAACTTATACCAAAGTACCTGAGCCTACAACTATGGGAGGTGCTATTCTTGTTTGTGGTCTTAGTTTAATAGTCAAAAGAAAAGCAAGACCAATGAAAAAAGTTAAAGCTTAAGTTTAGATATTTAGCATCTGTTGACAAAGAATGAATGTAGAAATTTAGGAATGCTACGTTTTCTTGTCTAATTAAAGTGAGTTCAACGAATTCAAAAACCCCTCTCCGAAACTCTCCCCTACCAAGAGAGGGGTTGTGTGAATTCACTTCCTATTACTTAGCTATGGGTAACTACTACTTCACCTTCAACCTTTGCTGAGTCTGATTCTGTATTCTCTATCTGATTGAATTCCCCAGACCGCCAAGTATCGGTTATATCTTTAATAAAACTGGCGGTAGGAATAGCAACTAATAAACCTAGAACGCCGCCTAATTTAGCTCCCAATAACAAAGAAACTACCACCCAAACAGGATTCAAACCAGTCAAATTACCAAGAATGCGTGGTGCAACAAAATTAGAGTTGATTTGGTCGATGGCGACGGCTACCCCTAAAACTTCTACTCCCTGCCAAAAGTTTTCTAAAGCGACTAATAAACTAACAATAGTAATTCCAATACCTGTACCAAAGGGAAACAGAGAGAACAATCCAATACCAATCCCAAAAAGTAGTGCTAGAGGAACTCGCAACGCTACAAATGCTAATGTCACCACTACGGCCAGTACAGCACCTAATGTGGCTTGACCGATAAAGTAATTATGGAAATCTTCCCGTAGTATTTGCCGGACTTTCGAGCCGATGTGAGAGGGAAACCACTGATAAATGCCATCCCACAAGCGATCGCCATTTAGTACCATATAAATAGTTAGCACTACCGCCAGTAGCACATTCACCACAACCCCAATAGTATCGAAAGCCAAACCCAATATCTTACCAGTTGCAGACTGCAATTGGTTAGAAAATCGCTCTAAAATCTGTGTGGCTAAACCGCTCAAATTTACGGGTAAAGTTTGCGTTGCTATCCAATTTTGCAAAACGTCAAGCTGTTGAACGCCAGAATCAATCCAATGAGGCAGAATATTAACTAGTTCATTCAGCTGTCCGATGATCCGTGGTACTAAGGTTAGACCTAAGCCTACTAAAATCACCACAGCTAACAATAATACGCCAACAATCGCCAAGTTGCGTTTCACTCCACGGCTTTGAAAAAATTGGATGGGATAATCTAAAACAAAAGCCAACAAGGTGGCAGATGCTAAAACGCTCACCAAGGGTTGAAAATACTGTACAACCTGAATTAATAGCCAACCGTTGAGAATAGCTACAGGAAACGCCAGTCCCACAGTTAACCATCGAGGCAATTTGTTTATTGATTGCATTTAGTGGTGACTCCACACGCGCTATAACTTTATTGTGTCTGGTATGGGGGGATAGGTGACAGGGGATAGGGGATATAGGTGACAGGTGACAGGTGACAGGTGACAGGTGATAGGAAGAAGAATTAATGACTATTGACTAATGAAGTCTAATAAGATTTGCTGGGCTACAGAACCTAAAGGTCTTGCTTCTCCAAGGTTTTTTGAATAAAATTTACCTTGACTAATATCTGCTGGTGTTAATAACGCCATATCGCAACCTTCATTTAACACCAATTGATGGAATTCTACCAGTAGGGGTGCATGGAAGACATAACGCACAACTTTTTCATCGGGATAACAGCCAAATTGCACAAAAGGTGGCAGAGTGTAGCCGATTTCTTCTAGAATTTCTCGCTGTACTGCTACATTTGGTGTTTCGCCAGGTTCGATGTGACCGCCAAACAACGCCCAGTGACCAGGGTAGGGAATATTGGGGATATTGTCCCGCAGTTGCATTAAAAATTTATTATCTTGGTAAAGAATGGCGATCGCTACATGAATTTTTTGGTCATTCATACTATCTTATTACCGGAATCTATGTTAAGTATTATTACTTTTCTTCTAAATAAACCTCCCCAAAATCTTTTTTAGCGATGGGAATACTTTGGTATAGTAATTTACCCTGCATGACTACTGTCTCCCCCTGTTGGAAATTGCTTTCATTAGTAACAATCCAAATTTGGTCAGTGGCATCATTAATTAAATATGCCCAACGCTTTAATAAGGGAACTTTTCTTTCTACCTTCCCTTGGACATAAACAGTACCTTGTTTGTCTGGTGTGGCTTTAATTTTCTGAATCGCCGTCACATTGCTACCAAAGCTAATTTTATTGCCTTTCAAGCCAGACACATTCAAAGGCGCACAGCTACAAAGTCCCACCACTAAGACTAAGGTAATACCAATTCGTACTTTGTAATTCATAATTTGTAATTTAAAAAATAGATTAGAGTCATTAATTCTTTTCCCTGTCACCTGTCACCTGTTACCTGTCACCTGTCACCTGTCACCTGTCCCCTGTCACCTGTTACCTGTCCTCAATCTCCAGTCCCCAATATGAGAAAATAGACAATTGGGCGGCAACGCCATAATAATCTACAAGTAAGGTTATTTGTAACTATTGATTCAATAACTAATGACTATTGACTATTAAAACTTGTCTATACTGAAATTTAGGAATTCTTATGGAAACAAAAACTGCCACAATCTTGGATGGTAAAGCTTTAGCTGAAAAAATTCAGCAAGAACTGGCTTCTCAAATCAAGGAATTACAACCCAAAATCGGCCGTCCTCCTGGGTTAGCGGTGTTGATGGTTGGTGATAACCCGGCTTCTGCTGCTTATGTGCGTAACAAAGAAAAATCTTGCTCTAAGGTGGGTATTGCTTCTTTTGGGAAACACTTTCCTAAAGAAACCACTCAAGAGGAATTAGAAGATGCGATCGCTACACTCAACGAAGATGAACAAGTAGATGGTATTCTCGTACAGCTACCATTACCAAAACATTTAGATTCTGTCAAGTTACTGCATCAAATTACCCCAAATAAAGATGCTGATGGACTGCATCCAGTCAATTTAGGGCGACTGGTAAGAGAGGAAGCAGGCTTACGCAGTTGCACGCCGGCAGGAGTGATGCGCCTATTAGCAGAGTATGACATTCCTTTGGCGGGAAAACAGGCGGTAGTGCTAGGACGCAGTATTTTAGTTGGCAAACCGATGGCCTTGATGCTACTAGAAGCAGATGCTACTGTTACTGTTGCCCATTCGCGATCGCAAGACATCACCAGTATCATTAGAAACGCTGATATTCTCGTTGTCGCCGCAGGTATCCCCGGATTAATTACTGCTGACATGGTGAAACCAGGCTCTGTTGTGGTAGATGTGGGAATAAATCGCGTCACTGATCATAGTGGCAAAAGTCGCTTAGTTGGCGATGTTGAATTTGCACCAACGGCTAATGTCGCGGCATATATCACCCCAGTTCCTGGCGGTGTCGGACCAATGACGGTGGCTCTGTTGTTAGAAAATACATTTGCCAGCTATTTAAAAGCAGCAAAGGAGAAGGGAATTTTAATTGATAAATGAAAAATTATGAAATGTAACATAACGCATCATTTATCATTCATCTTCCTTGATTAATGAAGTATTAGTTAATCTTTTGACTCCAGAGCATCTTAAAATTGTGACGTGTATGACAAATAGCCAAAAGCCAAAAATTTAAGGAATTCTAAGGATGGTAGCAGCTGATAACCTTCAGAAGATGCCAGAAAAAGCCTCATTTAACCTAACAGCTTATCTTCAAGAGCGAAAAAAACTTTGTGAAGCTGCGCTGGATGAGTCTCTTCCTGTCATTTATCCAGAAAAAATTTATGAATCAATGCGCTACTCGCTATTAGCTGGAGGTAAGCGTCTGCGTCCCATTCTCTGCCTAGCTACCTGTGAAATGATGGGCGGCACAATCGAAATGGCCATGCCTACGGCTTGTGCAGTAGAAATGATCCACACCATGTCATTGATTCATGATGACTTGCCAGCAATGGATAATGATGATTACCGTCGTGGTAGGCTGACAAATCACAAAGTCTATGGTGATGACATTGCAATTTTAGCTGGCGATGGCTTATTGGCTTACGCCTTTGAATTGGTTGCGACTCATACACCTGAAAGTGTAGCTAGGGAGAGGGTATTGCAAGTTATTGCCCGAATGGGAAAAGCATTAGGTGCTGCGGGGTTAGTTGGTGGTCAGGTGGTCGATTTAGATTCAGAGGGTAAGTCAGATATTCCCCTAGAAACCCTCAACTTCATCCATAACCATAAAACAGCTGCCCTTCTAGAAGCCTCTGTTGTCTGCGGCGGAATTGTCGCAGGCGCATCATGTGAAGATGTACAAAGACTCACGCGTTATTCCCAAAACATCGGACTAGCATTTCAAATCATTGATGATATTCTCGATATAACCTGTACCCAAGAGCAATTAGGCAAAACCGCAGGTAAAGACCTCGTAGCGCAAAAAGTTACCTATCCTAGTCTGTGGGGTATTGAAAAATCCCGTGCCAAAGCCCAAGAACTAATTGAGTCTGCCTGTGCAGAACTAAACCCATTTGGGGAATTAGCACAGCCACTCAAAGCACTCGCTCAATTTATCACCAGTCGCAATCATTAGATTAACATCTGGGGAAATTCCAAATTAAATACAAAAACCCATTGCAATCAATCACAATGGGCTGTAAATTTTGGATTTTGTAGCTTGCTTTCCTGAGTTAGCGTAAGCCTGCCTACCCGTAGGGTATTTTTAATTGGAGTGTGGTGACGCTGAATTTTGGGTTGCATCTCAACGTTCTCATGAGTAATGAGTAATGAGTAATGAGTAAAGGTGAAACTGCATTTTGGGTTGCATCTCAACGTACTCTGTGAAAAACGACTACTGCTAATACTGACTAACCGAACCAAAAGACCATGCAGGACATAGGCGACATTTTCGACAACCGGGTGCTGCTGGTTGCGCTGGCAGCTTGTTTTTTAGCTCAAGCATTAAAGCTGGTGATTGAGCTAGTTCAACACCGCAAACTGAATGTCCGTGTTTTAGTAACCACTGGAGGTATGCCCAGTGCGCATTCAGCCTTGGTGACATCTCTGGCCACTGGTGTTGGACAAACCCTGGGTTGGGCATCGCCTGACTTTGCCTTGGCTACAATTTTTGCTATTATCGTCATGTATGATGCAGCCGGAGTGCGCCAAGCTGCCGGTAAGCAAGCCCGCATCCTCAATCAAATGATTGATGAATTATTTCATGAAAAACCAGACTTTAACCAAGACCGCCTCAAGGAATTGTTAGGACATACACCTGTACAAGTCATAGCAGGTTCGGCTTTAGGGATAACAATTTCTCTATTAGCTGGGTCTTTATTGGTCAATAGGTAGGTGATAGGGGACAGGGGACAGGGGACAGGTGACAGGTGACAGGTGACAGGTGACAGGTGACAGGTGA
>NZ_CAWUDL010000039.1:0-60928 GCF_963920945.1 Anabaena sp. CCY 9402-a | reverse complement strand
ATCTAGCATCCCTAGGTTCTATAGATGATGTTTTTTGTCAATGCGTAAGTCCTATCATAATTCAATTAATTCAAAAATTGATGAAATAGAGATGTTTGTTGCACCTGTATTCTGTATCGTAAGTGTTCCAAATGTTCCCATAGTAAAATACCCACCACTGACCTGAGTACAGGTACAGTGGGGAGTGCTGTTAGTGGTAGCGCGGCGTTTAGCCGGTGCTGAGTGGGGATAGTGACTCATACCCAAAGCCCGATACCCCATACCTCATAACCATTACCTATAGACTATTGACCTCTGAACTCCGATGTATAAGTTACTTGTTTAACTTCTCCTTGTCCCCCTAAAGGTTGTGAAGGTTGATTATCAACAGCCACCAACACAGCACCAGCATTACCAGAACGCACAGTCAACTCTTTTTGTGCTACCCAAGTTCTTCGTTCTCCCTTGGTTAAATTACCGACAAACTCTGTCTTACCATCTGCTGTGACTTGTAACCACGAATCACCTTGTAGTTCTAAGGTGATTGTCAGATTGGAATTATCTGTGCTGTTAGGTAAAGCTGATGATTCTGTCGTTACAGGTAATGAAGTGGCTACTGACGGTGTTTCTTGGGGAATAGAATTTTGTTGATTAGCTAGATTTTCATCTGTGGGTGAAGAGACTACTTGTGAGGGGGTAGTTTGTTCAACTTGACTGGATACAGAATTTTTTTTGTTGGTTAAAGATTCGGCTATGAGTTTAGGATTGAGGACATAAATTAGCCCAGTGCAAGCAATACCTAATAACAAAATATAGGTTACAACAAGAGGTATGCGAATTTGAGAATTTTTGTCTGAATTTCCCTTTTCATGCTTGGAATTTATATGAGAGTTTGGAGGTAAAGCATTAACCGTAAAGGAATTGGCAACAGCCGTACCATCTAACCCCACAATATCTGCATAACGACGGAGGAATCCTTGAACATAAACCCGTTCTGGTAATTCTTCAAAGTCTCCTGCATCTAGAGCTTTTAAGAACGATAATCGAATATGTGTTTTAGCAGCTACTTCTTCTATACGTATAGATTTTTCTTCTCTGGCTTGCCGTAAATATCTACTTATTTTCAGCAATTGTTCTTTTTGCGTCTCATTTAATAGTGTCACGGTCTGCTCCTAGTTTTAGCTAATGTTTACTATTCACCAGTGAGACTACTTAAGTAAGGTAAATATTATTACTATTTCATGCAATGATGAAATTTTTCACCGATTTTAATTTTAATTAGAATTGAAGAATATTAACCTTTTTTGGGCATTAAAAAATTATTGTCTTTATCAATATTTGTTAAATCATCACATTATGCCGATAATCATCAAAAAATTACCCGTTGTGTTACAAATATGTTGCAAGTGGCTACCGTTAGTAACGACAGTTGTTGCGATCGCGTATCTGACTCTGTGTATATTAGTCTCACGCCAACAAACTCGCTTGATATTTTTTCCCTCTACTGTCATTGAATTTACACCAGAGTATTTTAGTATCCCCTATGAGGATGTTTGGCTACCTGTTACAGCCGAGTCTGGTCAGGTAGAACGTCTCCACGCTTGGTGGATGCCAAGCAAAAAACCGAATGCTAAGGTGTTATTGTATTTACACGGTAACGGTAAGAACATTAGTGCAAATCTGAGTCATGCTCACAGATTTTACCAGCTAGGATTTTCTGTGTTGCTGATTGACTACCGAGGGTATGGCCGCAGTGAAGGTTCGTTTCCCAATGAAATGAATGTTTATCAAGATGCTGAAACCGCCTGGAATTACTTAGTACAGCAAAGACAAATCCCCCCTAAGCAGATTTTTCTCTATGGTCATTCGTTAGGGGGGGCTGTAGCCATTGATTTAGCACTAAAACAACCAAAAGCCGCAGGATTAATTGTCGAAGGCTCTTTTACTTCTGTGCGGGATGTTATAGATTATCGCAATATGTTTCGGTTATTTCCAGTTAATTTACTTTTGACACAGCGATTTGAATCTATTGAAAAAATACCTCAATTAAAAATGCCCATTTTATTCATTCATGGTACTGCTGATTCTACAATACCCGCCTTTATGAGCCAGAAATTGTATGCTGTTGCCCCTGAACCTAAAAAACTCATTTTGGTTCAAGGTGCAGATCATAACGACGTAGGAAAAGTAGCAGGGATGCAATATCTACAATGGGTAGAGGCTTTTGTGCAGAAGTCAATGGTTAATAGTCAATAGTCATTATTTAAGAAGCATTGGGTATTAGGCATTGTGCATCTAGCAAAGGATAGATTGCCATTATCAATTAAATTGGTATGAGTTAATAAGTTAGTAAAATTCATCCCAAACCTTCCTGATTTACGTATGGAGAAGAAGGAGAAATTATACATAATGGTTTGGGTTGTTTAGTCAAATATACTTTAATTATGTCTACCGCATCTGTGTATTTATTAAATATGCCAGGAAAGTCGGCAGTTACCCTTTCTCAAGATGAATTGCGATCGCTCTTGGGTCAGATTGAGGCTGAACTTCATCGTAGTGAAATTTATCGCCGGATTGTAGCTAGGTTACAAACCTTATTAGGTGATGCTGGTGAACAAGCCACAGTGTTATGTAAAGCTGTAGGTAGAGAAGCGATTGGTTTGGCATTCCAGCAATTTGCACAACAAGATTCAGTAGAAGATTATACTGAGATTGCAGCGAATATTAAACCAGAAAATTCCAGTGCTTTATCTAATTGCCAGACACAAGCAGCGTTAACCTCAGAGACAAGCAGTATAAATACAGGTGTAAATATTGCTACAGATAGAGAAAGTACAACAAACACTCACAACAACCCAGTAACCAGACTCAGCCAGTGGTTGCACTCAAACAACAAGCCTTCTAAAGCTGAGTTAGCCAAACAAATGGCAGAACAACACCGCCTAGAAACCATACGCCAAATAGGTTGGCAATTAAAGCAAGCCCGTGAGTCTCAATATTTGAGTGTAGAGCAACTGCAAGTCTATACTCACATCCCAGTCCAACAAATGGAAGCAGTGGAAAATGCCAATTTTGAGTTTTTGCCAGAAGATGTATGTTTGCGGGGTTTTATCCGCGTCATGGGCAATGCTTTAGGAATCAATGGCACAATTTTGGCAGCTTCTCTACCCACACCTGGCACAGTCAAATCAATTTTGCCCTCGTTGTATCAGCCTCAGAAAGATGCTTTAAACTTGAGATTAGAAATACGTCCACTACATTTATATCTAGGTTATACAGCCCTTGTTGCTGGCGCAGTCGGAGGATTATCTCATCTATCTCAGCCATCAACCACTAACAATTTAGTGAATTCACCAGTTCCATCGGTTTCCCAGTCACTACAGCACCAAGCTGATGTCACTACTAAACCAGGAATCAAATCTAGTGCGGATGGTAGTATCAGTGTGGGCAATGATATCGCACCACCGGAAGCTCTTTAACTAAATTTTTCCTGTGATTTTCTTGGCACTATGTAAGTCTATTTTGCCAGGGTTGTCATAACGGCATCTTAAACTTGGTAAAATTCAGGGTGCGACAGAGGAGAACATTTAGATATGCTAGCCACCCATACGGATTTAAATATAGCTGCCTTAGAAGCAGAATATAGTCAAAAATCACCAAGGGAAATTCTCAAATTTGCCCTAGAAACCTTTAACAACCTAGCAATTTCTTTCAGTGGTGCTGAGGATGTTGTGCTAATTGATATTGCTTCCAAGATTACCAAAAACTTCCGCGTGTTTACACTTGATACCGGCAGGTTACACCCAGAAACATATCAATTCTTAGATAAAGTTAGAGAACATTATGGGATCAAATTAGAAGTAATGTTCCCTGATGCTGCGGAAGTTCAAGCTTTGGTAGAAGAGAAGGGATTGTATAGTTTCTATCAAGATGGTCACAAAGAATGCTGTGGAGTTCGCAAAGTCAGACCACTGCGGCGCAAACTCAACACTCTGGATGCTTGGGTGACAGGACAGCGCAAAGACCAAAGTCCCAGCACTCGCAACCATATCCCTGTAATTGAAGTTGATAGTGCCTTTTCCACTGAAGACCATCAATTGATTAAGTTCAACCCCTTGGCAAATTGGTCTTCTACTGAAGTGTGGGAATATATCCGCGCTTTAGATGTGCCTTACAACAAATTGCACGAACGCGGTTTTGTGAGTATTGGTTGCGAACCCTGCACTAGAGCAGTGTTACCGAGTCAGCATGAACGTGAAGGACGCTGGTGGTGGGAAGAGTCTACTGCTAAGGAGTGTGGTTTGCACGCGGGTAACTTGCAGAAATAGTTAGTCATTCCACCAGATGTAGAGGCGTGGCCATGGTACGTCTCTACAAACCAATTTGTGTATGAACAAGCGATGAGACCCTCATTAATCAATCGCTGTCTTTACTCAGTATTCAGCACTATTCACCTATAAATGTGCATAAATAAGGAATAACCGCTAGCTGCCAAAATGAATAAGATGGTTGCAGTAAATATTACTATATCTCTGATTATAAATAAAATCCAATCTTTTCTGAGTTCTTGTCTAAACTTGAGTTCTCGCAGCTTGCGCTCAAGTTTTGCATCGTCTTCTGGCTGTTTGTTTACTGTTAATATAATTAGTGGATTTTCACCTTTGGAGGCAATTACTTGAGATAAATCTTTTACATCTGTCATGCTGTTAGATGCCAATAATTTCAGTTTCCAGATTTTGTTGATCGTCTGTAATCCAGAGATGTTTGCCTTTTAGCTTGGCTTCTACTGCTACTTCCAAGAGTGCAATCGCTTTGAGAAATACTTCAGTGTTATCTCCATTAATTTGTTGTACTAGATTGTTTATTGTTTCATATAATTCTGGCGATAAATCTAAATTGATTTGAATTCTTTGGGGTCTATTTTGTGTAGTCATATCTATTTAAACTTCTAAATCACAACTCAATAACAAAACTTTCCCGGAGGTGAAAGTCAGCCTCTGCGCCTGTATGTGCTAATGCCCAGTAAGTTACATAACCATTTTGTTGTTTAATTACAGTAGTTATTGCAACATCAATAGCTTGGTTTTCTAAAATAATTTTAGCTAAATTGAACTTCAATGAAAGCAATAAACTATCTGATTGATGCTGGACACTAAAAGGAAGTTCAGCAAAAGCTGTTTCCTCTTGCATACCTTGGCGATAGTTATCAAAGCGATATATATTCCAATGTCCAGCAGGGGAAAGATTGAATTCCCAATAATGTTGAGAATTCTTGACACCAATAAAGAACTCAAAGCAGGTATTTTCCCATAGTTTATGCTGGCGGGTTGGTGTGTCTACAGGTGTGGGAATAACAACTTCTTCTAAGTCGCCTGTTAGTTGGTAATTAATGTCGAGATGATTACTATGATGGCTAATATTACCTGTAATTTTTAGATGAGGTAAAGAGTCATCAGTGAGAAATGGTTGTAAAGAAAATGTTTGATGGTTCATTTCAAGTCTTGAATTATTTGGCGAATCTGGGTTGCTTGAGATTCAATACTTTCAGTTAGCTTAAACTGGACGATCGCTCTTGCTAAGTTATGTTCTGAATGCTTCACTTTAAAGTAGACATTCCCAGCTAAATAATCAGCAAAAAATCGCAGTCCCAACTCAAAGGCGATGAGGCGAATAGCATCGTATATATACGCGTAATCGTTTTCAGTCAAAAATGCTTTAGCAACGGAGAGATAACCCTGTAATATTCCCTGACATAAATCTGTATCAAAATAAACGCTTTCCCAATCTGCGGTTTCTTCACCAACGGGATTGCAACCAGAACGCAAGCAGTCACCAATGTCATAATGTACTAATCCCGGCTTTACGGTATCCAGGTCAATCACACTCACTGCTTTTTGAGTAGCAGTATCAAACATGACATTGTTAATTTTAGGATCGCCGTGCATCAGGCGCAGAGGTAACTTACCCTCAGCTTTGGCATTTTCTAGGATATATGCAAAGGTAGTGCGATCGCTCACAAATTGTAAGCAATAATTTACTTCTGGGGATATTTGCGGCGTAGTCCTCGCCAGCACTTCTTGATAATGGCGCAGATAAAGCGGCGTAATATGAAAACCTTCGAGGGTGTCAGCTAGTCTTTGTGGTGGTAAGTCGCTGATCAGGTTGTGAAACATCCCTAAAGCATAGCCAATTTCTTGAGCCTGTTCGAGATTTTGCATTGTGTCGAAAGATTGCGACTGTTCGATAAAGCTAATCGCTCGCCAGAATGAACCTTCGGCATCAATATAATAGTCTTGAGCTTCTTTAGTTGATAGTACGCGCGGCATTTCCCATCGACGATCTAAAGGGGTATGTTGTAGTTTTTGGCAAATATGATCAGTAAAAGTACGCAGATTTTGCATAATCAGTTGGGGTTGGCGAAACACCTGCGTATTGATGCGTTGCAAGATAAAATGCTTGTCCCCAGGAGAATCAATATTTACTAAGAAAGTATCATTAATATTGCCACTGCCAAACGCTTGAACATCCACAATTTGTCCCTGAAGCGTGAATCGTTCAGCAATTGCCACCAGATTTTCTACGCCATGCGTCCTGATAACTGTTGTCATATTCGTTTTTCCTACTCCCCACACTTAAATTGCACGAAGGCAATAGGAAACTATAGTAGCGTAAGTTTCACGTTAGGTCTGTATATAAGTGTTGCAAATATTGCGATCGCCTCCCCACTCACAACTCAGCACTCAGCACTCAGCACTCAGCACGGGCTAACGCCCCGCTCCGCTAACAGCACTCCCCACTCACATTGTCAGTGGAAGACAGCATGACTGGTTGTTGATACAGGGGGACAGTGAAGGTGACAGTAGAACCAAGTCCTTCACCGAGACTGTAAAAATGTACTTCCCCACCCATAGCCTCTACTAGTTTCTGAGATATTGCCAATCCCAAACCTGTCCCACCGTACTGGCGGGTACGCGAACCATCTACCTGTGAGAATAGTTGAAATAGCTTGTCTTGTTGGTCTAGGGAAACACCAATACCTGTGTCTGCTACCCTGACTCTCACCATGCCAGGAAACTGCTGTTCTGGAAATTTCCCTTTGTGAACTACAATATCAGCACTAACAGTAATACCACCTTCGTGGGTGAATTTGATGGCATTACCTGTTAAATTCAGCATGACTTGCAACAACCTTTGGTAATTACCTTGGACAATGATGTCATCTGAAGTGGGAGGTAATTGCATCCTGAAGCTGAGGTTTTTTACTGCTGCTTGGGGACACATGAAGTTTTCAACATCAGCAAATAGCTCATCTAGCTTGACAGGAGCGCAAACTAACTCCATTTTACCTGCTTCGATTTTTGCTATATCTAAGATGTCGTTAATGACAGTTAGCAGATGTAAAGATAGTTCGTGGGCTTCTTCTAAAAACTGATTGGTTTCATCTACATCATCTACCATACCGTCTAAAATCAGCTTTAAGAAACCAATCATCCCGTTGAGGGGGGTACGAATTTCATGGGAGACGTTAGCGAGAAACTCACTTTTGAGGCGGGAGGCTTCTTCAGCTTTTTGTCTGGCTGCTTCTAGTTCTTTATATAAGGTAGCGTGAGCGATCGCAGTTCCTAACTGATCTGCTACTTCTGTAGCTAGTTCTAATTCCCCATCTGTTAATGGGTGACATTGATCTGGCAGATTAATCGCAATTAAAGCATTGGCTTGGTCTTGATAGCAGGTAGCCACTACTAAAATTTTTTGTTGTGGGCAGAGATTATACCCTGGAACTTCCATGACTACGGGTTCTAAGGTTGCCAAGGCTTGAGCAAAGGCTGGTTCAGTATTGACATCAATTTCTAACCCCAGCATGGAAGGCCGTTCTGGTTGATGATACTCTGCTATCACCCGCACTTTGGAACTGGTGGGTTGATAAGGGCAAATAATACACCGTTCTAGCTGCAATGCCTTGCCTAAACTATCAACTGTTTGCTGCCAGATTACATCTAAATCTAATGTCCGTCGGATATTTCTGGTAATTTTGTTGACTAGTTTTTGGTGTTTTTGCGATCGCAATTCTAAATCTATCTGGTGCTGTGGATTAATTGCTACATTTACTTCTTGAGTATTAACTTTAACTTGTAATAACCTACCCGTTACTAAGACTGTAGTCGCGTTAGTTCCCAGGGGCGGAATCATCGGACAAATTGCCAACTCCAACTCGAATAAATTGCGATCGCACTTAAACCAGCATTGACACCTTTCGGGAACTAAACTAGTTAAAATTCGATGCACTCTTTCCAAATAGGCAGCCTGATCTACTGGGATAAAGACTTCCTCCGCATTGCATTCAGTAGCTATACGTTCCGGGTTAAAACCCAAAAGGTCAGTCTTCTGCCAATAAAAAGACAGGTAACGCCCTGTTCCATCCTGCGTATATACCAACTCAGCACCAAGGGTTGGTAACAAGCGATCAGCTTTAGAGTTGATCGATTCCAGATTTTGGGGAAATATGTTTGGCAATTGGGAGTTGGCAGTAATAGTCATTACATCGAGTTGGATAGAAGAATGGCAACTCAAAACAGTTTTACTTAAACTAGGCAAAGCTTGGCATAAAAATTTACAGCTTTTACACACTGAGTATTGCGTATTTTAGCTGTTCTGGAATCTAGATTGACCAACTTTACATTTTTCGGCTTGATTCTTTACAGGCTATTTATGAAATCTCAATCATTCCATTCCCCCCTCGGTGGAACGGGGATGCGATGAGGGGTGCGTGTCAGTTCATCATCTCTAAGAATCTCACCCCGCAACCATTGGCGAATCGCTACTTCAATCACCTTACTCGGATCATCAGTGAGATGCTGGATTTGCTCCAGTAAATCCGAGTCCAGGCGGACAGCGATTTCTACCTTATCGGCTGAGATGGACTCCGCATCGGTAGCTCTTTCTTTCATATTCATAGGTTTATATACTCAGGAACGGTCTTCTCACCAGCTTTGTAAAGCAGTTGTATCTACTGTTCGGGTTGTTTACTGACAAAATGTTAAAAGTTTATAGTTACATAGTTCCCCGAAATTTAATCAAACTAACAGCATCAGGTAGCAAGTTGCTATTTTCATAGCGGCTTCCAGACAATCGGCGGAAGTTTTGTCAGTAACTTAGAATATCAGGGCAATTACAGGCAGCAATTGACCATCATCTCTACACTATGTACTTACATATATTTATTGTACGCTTCAGGTTGATGAATACTAGCAGCGAAAAATGGACTTTATAGAGATTCTTAAAAAGTCTGTTGGGAATCTTTAAAAATGGGGACTGGGGAATAAAAAGTAAAAATAATTTACTTTATGCCCAATGCCCAATGATTATTGACTATATAACTAGCAGCGTCTTGGCGAAGAAAGCATTAAAATACATGAAGTAAATAGCTTTTTAACCTTGGTTGCTGCTTCAGCAAAGATTAGTATATGACTGACGTTCCCGCAGTTCGCATTCGCAATTTCTGTATTATTGCCCACATTGACCACGGGAAATCAACCCTTGCCGATCGCCTTCTGCAAGCCACTGGCACAGTTGAGAATCGGCAGATGAAGGAACAGTTTCTCGACAACATGGATCTGGAACGGGAGCGCGGCATTACAATTAAGCTGCAAGCTGCCCGGATGAACTATCAAGCTAAGGATGGTCAGCAGTATGTGCTGAACTTAATTGATACTCCAGGCCATGTGGATTTCTCTTATGAAGTGTCACGCAGTTTGGCGGCGTGTGAGGGGGCGTTGTTGGTGGTGGATGCGTCCCAAGGTGTAGAGGCGCAAACTCTCGCCAATGTTTATTTAGCCCTGGAACATAATCTAGAGATTATCCCCGTTCTCAATAAAATTGACTTACCTGGGGCAGATCCAAACCGGGTAATCGGTGAAATTGAGGAAATTATTGGTCTAGATTGCAGTGGGGCAATTTTAGCCTCAGCCAAAGAGGGAATTGGGATTGATGAAATTCTCGAAACCATTGTAGAACGTGTGCCACCAGCACCTGATAACGTCAATGAACGCTTACGGGCGTTAATTTTTGATAGCTACTATGATGCCTATAGAGGTGTCATAGTATACTTCCGTGTGATGGATGGGAGAGTGAAAAAAGGCGATCGCGTCTATCTAATGGCCTCCGAGAAAGAATACGAAATCGACGAGTTAGGTATTCTCTGTCCCACCCAGAAACAAGTCGATGAACTCCACGCCGGGGAAGTGGGTTACTTCGCCGCCGCCATTAAAGCTGTAGCTGATGCACGGGTGGGTGATACCATTACCCTCGCTAATGCCAAAGCCGCAGAAGCTTTACCTGGATACACAGAAGCCAACCCAATGGTTTTTTGTGGGATGTTCCCCATTGATGCTGACCAATTTGAAGATTTACGGGAGGCTTTAGAAAAGCTGCGGCTGAATGATGCGGCGTTAAAGTACGAACCAGAAACTTCCAGTGCGATGGGGTTTGGTTTCCGATGCGGTTTCTTGGGTTTGCTGCACATGGAAATCGTTCAAGAACGCCTAGAAAGAGAATACAACCTGGATTTAATTATTACAGCCCCCTCTGTTGTTTATAAGGTGATCACTATCAAGGGTGAAGAACTGTACATTGATAACCCTAGCCATTTACCTGCTCCCAACGATCGCGAACGCATTGAAGAACCCTATGTCAAAGTAGAAATGATTACACCAGAAACCTACGTTGGCACTTTGATGGAGTTGTCGCAAAATCGCCGGGGTGTGTTCAAAGATATGAAATATCTCACCCAAGGACGTACCACCCTGACGTATGAGTTACCTTTGGCGGAAGTCGTCACCGACTTTTTTGATCAAATGAAATCGCGATCGCGCGGTTATGCCAGCATGGAATATCATGTGATTGGCTACCGTGAAAATCCCTTGGTGAAGTTGGATATCATGATCAACGGTGATCCTGTGGATTCCTTGGCCATGATTGTCCACCGCGACAAAGCCTATAACATGGGACGATCAATGGCGGAAAAACTCAAAGAACTGATTCCCCGCCACCAATTCAAAGTACCCATTCAAGCCTCCATTGGTAGTAAAGTAATTGCCAGTGAACACATCCCCGCCTTGCGGAAAGATGTCCTCGCCAAATGCTACGGCGGTGATATCAGCCGGAAGAAGAAACTCCTCCAGAAACAGGCTAAAGGTAAAAAGCGGATGAAATCTGTGGGAACAGTAGATGTACCCCAGGAAGCTTTTATGGCTGTGCTGCGTTTAGATCAAACTTGAAGAAGGGGACAGGTTACAGGTTACAGGTGACAGTTTAGTTTTAGATAGGGAACAGGAGATAGGAAACAGGACATATTCTGTTCCCTGTCTCCTGTTCTCTGTTCCCTATAGTGAGGGGTAAGATACTTCATTTCACTTGCACAGGGATCAGCTAATCTAAGAAGTTTCATCAGGATTGATAATTTTTGATCGCTTTTGCCCACATAACTGGGAAAAAATCAGAAAATTTTAGTACATTTACTTACTACAGTTGCCACTCTCATACTTTTAAATCTTTATAAAGCATTGGGGAGTCTCGTTCATGAAGATACTGGTACTAAGTTGGGAGTTTCCACCGAGGATAGTTGGCGGTATTGCGCGTCATGTGGCTGAGTTGTACCCCGAACTAGTCAAACTAGGCCATGAAATCCACTTAATCACAGTAGAGATCGGTCATGCTTCGATGTATGAGGTAATAGAGGGCATTCATGTACATCGAGTCCCAGTTTCCCATAGTAATGACTTTTTTCACTGGGTGGTCAACCTCAATCAAAGTATGGGACATCACGGTGGAAAGTTAATTTTAGAGGAAGGTAACTTTGATTTAATCCATGCTCATGATTGGCTAGTTGGAGATGCCGCGATCGCTCTCAAGCATACCTTTAAAATTCCCCTGATTGCTACCATTCACGCCACTGAATACGGACGCTACAACGGCATTCATAATGATGTCCAAAACTATATTCACAGCAAAGAGAACCTACTAGCTTACAATGCTTGGCGAATTATCGTCTGTACCGATTATATGCGCCAAGAGGTAACGCGAGCCTTAGCCAGTCCTGGCGATAAAGTCGATGTGATTTATAACGGTATCCGCCCAGAAAAGAAAAAACATCACGAAGATTTTCACGCCCAAGATTTTCGTCGCCAATTTGCTGAAGACCATGAAAAAATTGTCTACTACGTAGGACGCATGACCTACGAAAAAGGCGTATCAGTTTTAATCAATGCAGCCCCCAAGGTGTTGTGGGAAATGGGGGGTTACGTCAAGTTTGTCATTGTTGGGGGAGGTAACACCGACAATCTCAAACGCCAAGCTTGGGACTTGGGAATTTGGGACAAATTCTATTTTACTGGCTTTCTTTCCGATGAATATTTAGATAAATTCCAAACGGTAGCTGATTGTGCTGTTTTTCCCAGCTTTTACGAACCCTTTGGCATTGTAGCTTTAGAAAGCTTTGCCTCAAGAGTTCCTGTAGTGGTTTCTGATACAGGTGGCTTCCCAGAGGTAGTGCAACATACCAAAACTGGGGTTGTTACCTGGGTGAATGATCCCGATTCTCTAGCGTGGGGAATTTTGGAAGTGTTGCGAAATCCCGGTTATAGCCAATGGCTAGTCGATAATGCCTATGAGGATTTAGAACGCCGTTTTAGCTGGCCGAAATTAGCCCAACAAACTGATGCTGTTTATCGCCGAGTAGTAGAGGAGCGATCGCAAATTGATTGGTAACAAAATGCAGCATCAGCCAAAGCATTAATGTTTATTTTCAACTATTTTGAGCTAAAAAACAACACCAGCCCTGTACGGTGGGAATTTTGCCCTTGGAAGTGCGAAATTAAGCAATAGTTGCACTTTGCTCTAGAAGGTTTAGTATGACAAGGGCATTCCCAAGTATAGCAAGGTTCTTGAAAGCCGTAGGAACTATGTTGTTGAGGGTGATAACCCGTCTTACAGCATACCTGAGATTCGATTTTGATAGCAACACAGCTGAGATTCTGCCCCCATTAGCTGGCCCTGTGTTTAACTTGGGTGGCGGTGGGCCTGATGTAGAAGCAGCTATCCAGTGGATGATCAACCAAGTTAGAGGTGGTGCTAACTCTGTCCAGAAAATTAATGTTGTTGTTATCCGCACCTATGGTAGTCATGACTACAATCGCCTAATTTCTGCCATGAAAGGCGTGAACTCTGTGGACACACTAATAGTGAGCAATCGTCAAGATGCAAATAGAGGTGACATTGTCCAAAAAATCAGAAATGCTGGGGTAATTTTCTTTGCTGGCGGTGATCAATGCCAATACATCCGCAGCTGGAAAAATACCAAGCTTGAAGCTGCCGTTCGTTCAGTTTATCAAAGAGGTGGTGGTATTGGTGGTACTAGTGCCGGGTCAATGATTTTAAGTGATTTCATTTACGATGCTTGTGCTTGCGAAGACCCGATTGAAACTAAGGATGCTCTCGAAGATCCTTACGAGAATATTACCTTTACCTACAACTTTTTCCGATGGCATCATTTGCAGGGAACAATCATTGAGACTCACTTCAATAGTCGTAAACGCATGGGGCGCATTATGGCGTTTATTGCGCGACAAATTCAAGATGGTGTGTCTAGTAGTGCATTAGGTATCGCTGTAAGTGAGGAGACATCGGTAGTTGTAGATAAATATGGTAAGGCGAAAGTAATGGGGAGGAATGCGGCGTATTTTGTTTTAGGAGATCACCCCCCAGAGATATGCAAACCCCGAACACCATTGACATATTACGACTACAAAATTTGGCGTGTTTCTAATGGTGATACCTTTGATTTAAATAATCCACCTAGTAGGGGTTATTATTTTCGGAGTGTGAAACGGGGTAGGTTTGATTCAGATCCGTATTAAATCAGAACGTTTTTTAGAAAGAGATAGGAGGGTAGTAGCGCGGCGAACCTGAAATAGTGCATAAATTATATAGGACTCATATTTGATTTCTGAAAAAAACTTCGGAGACTTTAGAAGTATTTTTCCTACTCCCTACTGTCAGCCTACGCAGATAATTTCAAAAATCAAAGCAGATTCCTATAATCCTTATGGTGTGGGCTTATAGCCTACACCCGATAGGCTAGAAGTCTATCCCAAGAGGAAACTATAGTGAGGATGAACAGAGCTTAGGCAAAACCATTCAGGCATCACCTAATGTACAACAATACAATGGATGATTACACTTTGTCCCAAATATCGGGATTGTCTACATCCTCTGGAATATTTGGTTTCCCACCAGGTGCAAAGGATTCTCCTTGATTGGCTTCCTCAATTACTTTAAAGACTTCTTTGACTTTTTCAGTCCAATCAGTTAAATTAACATCTTGTTGAATGGCGAACATATCTTTCATACCACGCAACTCAAAAATCGGTGCTTCTTTAGGTGACTGAGAAATCGGTTTAGACACTTCCTCATCTTCGTTAACTTCTTTATCCAGATCCAACTTGTCCACTGCTTTAGAAACTGCTTTTTCTGTTACATCTTCGATTTCTTCTGGCATCACTTGGATATCTGTTGAATCTCCATATGATCCCATCCCTTCAAAACGTTTATCTGTTGCTTTACTAATTAAATCTCCCTTTAACATACCCTTGAGCCATTCGATTCGCTTGATTTTAAGCTTGTAAGATTGCTGATCGTCATCTGAGTCTTCTGGCAATAATTCCATGCCCATCAGCACTTGATTGATAATTGGTTCTTCTGCTAATTCTTCTGCGGTTTTATTCACATACACATCTTTTTTCAGTACCAGTTCTTTTATGACTTTCTTGGTAACTTTTTTCTTGCCAAATACTGAAGTCATCAATTCAAACATTCTGTCTTCTTCAACTTCAACATTTTCCTCTACGTTGACTGTAAACGTTTCTTGTTCTTTTTTCTTGCTAAAACCAAGGCTAGCGGCAATTTCTAAGATTAAACCCGCCCATTTATTGATGTTGCTCTCTTGACTAAAGAATGAATACTCTGGAACAAGACTAAACATTTTATCAAAAGAAGTTCTGGCCATAAGTTTGAACGCGGATTTTGGATAACTAAGCGTTCCTTTACTTGATCCTTGTTCGATATAGTCTAAGATTAGTGTTGCAAAACCAATTAATTCTGGGCTGGCATCTTGACCATCCAAGTATTTATCTTTTAAATCCTTATTTTGTAGCTTGGTTGTCACTGTTGCTCCTAGACCTTTCCCACCACCACCTTTGGCAGACTGAATTGAATACAAGTTTGCCAACTTATCAAGGGCAATAGCAGCCGAGGCTTGGATTTTACCAGATGTACCATGCGGCTCAACAAAAACATCTGCCTTGCCACCATATTTGTTTGCTAAATGGCCTGCTTTCTCTCCGTCTTTAAACATTGACTGCATTTTGCCTTGAGCTTCGGTGACGGATTCTAAGGCTTCTTGTTGTGTTGTATATGGCTTTGTGACTACTTCAACGGCAGATACTTGAGCATCGTATGTATCTTCTCCTTCAATTTTGTATCCGTTTCCCGAAATGATTTCCTCACCTTTGTTTAAGCGACTTTTTTTGTCATCGTTTTTATAGGATTTCCATTCTCCAAATTCAAATTCAAATCCAACAGCCCGTTGAATTAACTGCCGATTCACAGTGTGATGATTCTGCTGCACCACATGAGTTAATTCATGAGCAATCAACTCTTGTCCTCCTTGAGTGCTTGGCTGATATGCTCCTTGCCGAAAAAAGATATCCTGCCCAGTTGTAAATGCTTTTGCCTGAAGGGACTGGTTTAATTGATCAGATTGTGAATCTGTGTGAACTTTCACCAAACTAAAATCTGTGCCAAATGCCTGTTCCATTGGCTGTTGGATGTGTTCTGCTAGTGGTTGTCCAGTACCGCGTGACTTTTGAATTGCAGATTCAAGTTTTGGACTGGCGGTCATACCTCCTTGGCTTAAATGCAACTGAAGCGTGGGTTGCATTTGCAGTCTTGGTTTTTTTTGGAGTTCTTTTTCTTCTTCTGGCATCTCTTGTGGTTGAAGTGCAAGAGACTGGGGAGCATTCATCTGTTGCACTACTTGTTTGGCCATGCGATCAGCTTCCTGCTCATACTTATCTCCCGGTGAGCCGATCGCTAATTTTGGTTGCACAGGTGCTTGATCGCCTGCTGGATTAAAAATAGCGAACTCTGGAATCTGGCTGGCGTATCCCTGCATTCCTGGCAACTCCGTACTTTCCTCTGGTTTTGCCTGCACAGCAAAGGGGCGAGATACCAAGGAATTAGAAGCCAAAGATTGCTTTTGTGATGCTTTATGAGTTCGCATAGCCACACTCCAAATCGCAGCCAAATAATACTCTATCTTCTCACTTTTCTCAGTAACATCAATTAGACTTTTAGATAATTGTTATTTAGCAAAAATCATGATATCCACCCCTTGACTTCTACATCAGTCAGGGGTCGTTCCATCTTGATATACTCACTTTTCGCCGCTTGGAGGATATGCTTCATCCTCACAGGTTCATCGGCATCGGCTGCCACAAATGCGGCATTGAGGGCAATATTACGAATATTACCACCAGCGACACTTAGCTTGGCTAATTTCTCAAAATCTAAATCTGCGGTTGGGGTTTGGCTGGGAAATACCCGCCGCCAAATCTCGGCTCGCTGTTTGGCATCGGGAAAGGGAAACTGCACAATAAAGCGAATGCGGCGGAGAAATGCTTGATCTAAGGAGGCTTTTAAATTGGTGGTGAGAATTGCTAAACCTCGGTAGGATTCCATGCGTTGCAGGAGATAGCTTACTTCAATATTGGCATGGCGATCGTGGGAATCTTTCACCTCTGTGCGTTTGCCAAATAGGGCATCGGCTTCATCAAATAGTAAAATTACCCCTCCCCCTTCGGCAGCATCGAATACCCGCCGCAAATTCTTTTCTGTCTCGCCAATATACTTACTCACCACCGCACTCAAATCAATCCGGTAGACATCCAGATGTAGGGTATTGGCTAACACCTCCGCCGCCAGGGTTTTACCTGTACCACTCGCACCCGCAAACATGGCACTGATTCCCAAACCCCGCCCTCCCTTAGCAGCAAACCCCCACTGTTCATACACTTTAGAACGCTGGCGCAGATGGGCGGCAATATCTTTTAACACTCCCAACTCATTGGGCGGTAATACCAAATCCTCCCACTGGGCTGTTGCTTCTATGCGTTGTGACAATTCATCTAAGCGGGGACGGGCTTGGCTACGACAGGCATCCCAGAGGGAACGAAAGGCTTGGGCGGTGTCGTCAGCAGGGTTGTGTTGAGATTTAAATTGCCAACTAGTGGCTGTAATTGTCGCTGTACTGAGGTTGAAGTGGGAAACGAGACGATCAATCTGTCCATTCCAATCGGGGGATATTTCACTTAGGGTCTTTTGCCAGACTTGACGCTGTTCGGCTGGGCTGGGTTGATGCACATCCAAGGTGAGCAAAGGACGCTGGATGGCACGACGACGTTCTAGACTGGAAATGATTAAGGGGGCATCTAGGGTGTCGAGTAGCTGAATTATGTTATTTTCTCTTTCCCCTTCAGAAGATTCTAGGCGATCGCCATCCAGTACCATCACTCGCCGATACAGTCGCCATTCCCTCTCCCACAAACACTGGACAAGATGTAGTTGCTGATTTTCACGGGGCAAGTTCTGGGCAGTTACAGCATACCCTGTTAATCCTAAAATCTGACAGGTATTAGCTGCGATCGCTTTTTTGCTGGTTGCATCTGTGCCACATAGTTGCAATATCGGTAACACTCGCTGTTCTTGAGAAGCTTGCACCCAAGAGTTTGCCATCTGTTCTGCCAAGGCTGTATGGGATGGGACTAAGTTTTCCATCTGTAATGGGGATGCTCCCAATTGCGCCAATCGCTCATCCAAGGGGCGCAATCCTGCCAAGTAATGGGTAATCTGCTCGTCTAATCGTAAAGGCGAAATAGTCAAGGCTGGGGCTGATCCCATTTCAATTAATCGCCAGCGTCGCAAAGGTGCATCCTGGGTAAGTGCGCCCCAATAGGGGGAGGATGTGATGGATAAAGCCAAACTCAATGTGGGATACTCCCACTGTGGCTGTCCCTGGGCTTTGGCACATAGTCTACCCCAGTTGCGGTCAAATTCCATCCCCGCACACAACATCACAATCTGCCGCTCAAGTGGGGAGAGGTTAAAGATTTGACACAGTTGTTCTAAGGCGGGAGGTGCTTGAGCAAAGGCAGGCTCTTTTTCTATATCTACGAATATGCCAGTCTTCCAGTCCTCATTTCCCTGTTCCTGCTGTTCAATTAGCCGCTCTAAAACTTGACGGGTTTGGGCAATTACTCCCATCAAGTAACGGTGATTTGCGGGATACCAATCATCTGCAACAGGTTTGGACGGCATTTTATACTAGAGTTCTTTGCTTACGTAAACTTTCAATGGTAGCGATCGCGTGCTTCGCTACTATATCAATTTCTGCTGGCGTGTTGAACCTGCCTATCCCAAAGCGGATGGAAGCATAAGCTAATTGTTCGGTGTGTCCCAAAGCGGTGAGAACATGGGAAGGTGTAGTTTTCGTCGATGAACAAGCTGAACCAGAGGATACGGCCATGACTGGCTGTAACCCTAGGGAAAGTGCTGCACCATCGACTCCCTCAACGCTAATATTTAAGTTTCCTGGTAATCGCTGGGTGGGATGTCCGTTCAGATGAATCCCTTCTAACTGTGAAAGCTGATTCCACAAGCTTTGTCTTAACTGTGTGAGGCGTTGACTTTCTGTCTCTTGTTCGGCTAAGGCTATTTCTACAGCTTTGCCAAAACCGACAATTTGCGGTGTGTATAAAGTCCCAGAACGCATTCCTCGTTCATGTCCTCCCCCGTGCTGTTGGGGTGCGAGTTGGACTCTGGGGTTACGTCGGCGAACATATAATGCACCGATACCCTTTGGCCCGTAGACTTTATGGGCTGTCAGAGACATCAAATCTATGTGCAATCCATGCACATCTAAGGGAATTTTACCAATAGCTTGGGCTGCATCTGTATGGAAAATAATCTGGCGTTCATGACACATTTCCCCAATTTTAGCTAATGGTTGCAACACACCAATTTCGTTATTAGCCGCCATCACCGATACTAAAATTGTCTCAGGACGCAACGCTTTTTCTAAGTCAGCTAAATCAATTAATCCATTGGCTTGCACTGGTAGGATAGTAATATCAAAACCAAGGGTTTTTAAATATTCACAAGGGTCAAGGACTGCGTTATGTTCAGTTGCCAAAGTAATAATATGCTGACCTTTTTGAAAATAAGCTTCTGCTACACCTTTAATGGCTAAATTATTTGCTTCCGTTGCACCGCTAGTAAACACAATTTCTTCTGGTGTAGCGTTAATTGCTGCGGCTAATATTTCCCGCGCTTGTTTGACAGCCGCTTCTGTTTCCCAGCCATAAATATGATTAATACTAGCTGGATTGCCAAATTTTTCTGTAAAGTAGGGTAGCATTGCTACTAACACCCGTTCGTCTACAGGTGTGGTAGCCTGACAATCGAGATATATAGGACGATTAGACATAGTTAGCTTAATATTTGACTTATTTTTTTAAATATAACTAGAACTTTCTACAATTCATCTTACTGAGTGCTGAATGCTGAGTAATCTTCATTTTACTCAGCAATTTTTATTTCTTACTTTTAATTACTACATTCAATTAGCCGCTAATTCTTGCAACTTATTTAACACTGCTTGGGCGTGACCTTTGGCTTTAACATTTGGCCAAGTATAGGCAATTATGTGATCAGGTGAAATTAGGAAAGTGGAACGTGCTACACCCATATATTCTTTGCCCATAAACTTCTTTAAACGCCAACCACCATAAGCTTCTATTAATTGATGTTCTGGATCACTTAATAGGGTAATAGACAAGTTATGTTTATCAATAAATTTGCAATGAGCTTTACCTGAATCTGGGCTTACTCCTAAAACTTTTGCTCCAAGTTTGCTAAATTCCTGATGCAATGCTGTGAAATCGGTGGCTTCTGTAGTGCATCCAGGAGTATCATCTTTGGGGTAGAAATAAATCACAATCCACTGACTATTTAAATCATTAAGACTGACAAGATTGCCATTGTGGTCTGGGCTAGAAAAATCAGGTGCTGGTTGTCCAATTTGAGGAATGTCGCTCACAAAAATACTACTGTAATACGGCAATAGTAATTATAACTAAGAATTACTATTGCCTGCGGTATAGCTGCACTTAGAGCGTAGCGGGGGGGAGCATCGTTACGTAAAGCCTGCGGCATAGCTACGCTTAGAGCGGAGCGGGACGTTAGTCCATTACGAATTAATATTATTCCTGATTACCACTGCGTTGTGCTTGAGAAGTTTCATCAATTTCAAATGTCCCTCGCACATTACCTGTTAAATCAGAGTTTTCAACTGTACCTACACCTTGATTATGGATATATATAGCATATTCTTGATTCCGATTAATTTTGCAATCTCTAATTACAATATTGCTACCATTTCTAATTTCTACACCAGATAAAGTATTGTTGAATATATTACATTCTTTAATTGTTCCTCGACCCTGATTATCTACTAAGACACCGCCACCTTTACCATCCCGAATTTCACATTTTTCGACAGAAGGATTGCCATTTTTACGAATTTCTATACCTGCACCTAGTGTAGTGCTAAAAATTTCGCAATTGCTGATATTTCCTCGACCATCTTTATCGATGAGAATACCACCATCGCGGATTCTGCAACGCTGAACTGTAGGATTTCCACCTTCTTGGATAGTGACACCTGATAAAGTAGAATTAAAAATATAACAATCTTCTATTGTTCCTTGACCGCTATCATAAACAAACACACCACTAGCTTTACTGTCATGAATTTCACAGTTACGAATAATAGGGTTAGCAGTGGAATTATGAATGGCTACACAAGCCAAAGAATCAGAACTAATATTGCAATTTTCTAAAACTAGTTCTCCTTGAGGAATATCCACAGCGTAGAATTTTTTGTTATTCTTACCAGCCGTACAGCGCAGCGTCAAACCACTAACCTTAGCATGGTCAGATTTCATGATAATGCAATCTGCATTTTGACTTTCAATCACAATATCTGCGGTAGTCCCATCACCAATAATTTCTAGTGGTTTGTTAATCACCAAACCTTCTAAATATAATCCTGGTTGTACAATAATACGCGTGTTTGGTTGAGCATTTTCAATGGCTTCAGCAATAGTTTTATAGTCACTGCCTGCTAACTTAGAAACAGTAATAGTTGATTTATTTTTAGGAAATACTGTATATAAAAGTGCTGAACCTACTAATCCAATTCCACCAAAGCCAAACACCTTTACTAAACGCCGCCTAGGGATTTTTGGGGGTTCAAAAATCACAGGTGGGTGTAAAGATTTTTCAATTTCTGCCAACTTTTGCAAAATTAGCTGAGTATTTTGAGGGCGTTGATTGGGTAACCGCGCCATCATTTGGTCTAGTAAATCTGCAAACTGCGGCAAGATAGTTGTATGCTCACGCCAGCGTAATTCATCGCTGTAACCGTCATAAATTAGTGAGTCAGTTGGTTCTTTTCCAGTTAGCAAATAAACAAAAGTCCGACCTAAAGCGAAAAAATCCGACTGCTGCACAGCCTGACCATTAATTTGCTCTGATGGGGTGTAACCTGCGGAAACTACGCCTGTAACTTGTCCGATAGATTGCTTGGCGATGTAGGTTTGGGTAATTGACCTAGCTGTACCAAAGTCAATTAATGCTAGACGACCATCAGCCCGTAGCATAATGTTAGATGGTTTAATATCCCGGTGAAATAAACCCTGTTGATGAACTTGCTGAAGAATTGTGACTGCTTCTTTGAGCCATTGGAGGGCTAATTTCTGGTCAACGGGTCGATATTCTCTTTGGGTTAAGTACGCGCCTAAATCTAATCCTTCGATTTTCTCCATTACTAGGCAGTGTAATGGCTCTTGGCTATTCCTAGAAAAATAGATAAAGTAACCATTCGCCTCGACTTTAGGAATACCAGGATGATTGAGGTGAGTTAAAACCTGTGCTTCCCTTTGAAATAGCTCGATCGCTTTCGGGTGATTATTGGTTAAAATCTTGAGGACTTTATTTGTTTGAGTGCGTGCGTCATAGACTGCAAAAGTTTTACCAAAGCCACCCCAGCCTAGAACACTAACTACTCGATAATATCCTTCTAGGAGCAATTCTGAACCACAAGCTTGACAAAATAGGATATTGTCAGGATTTTGTGGATTGGTGCATCGGGGGTTTATGCAGAGGCTCATGGCTTCGGCAGGTAACGTTTTTATCTGATTAGTTTAGCTTTTATGACGTACTTCACAGATAAAGTTTGTATTAAAAGTCAAAAGTTACATTTTTATAGGAAGCCGATTTTATTTTTGTTGGCGTAGTCTGCGCTTGCGCTTAAAAATCTCAGTATGTGTAGGGTGGTGATGCCAAGTGATTAATCCTCTGCAAGAAGTTGGTAGCTAATTTGATGAAATTGTTCAAGTTCCAAGTGATTGTTTTGACAAGGAACTTCTTGAGTATCTACCCAAACTTTCTGCACGTTTAAACCGTGAAAGTAGAGTTGAACTTTTTGATCAGGGAAAGGGTAATTTCCTTGTTTTCGCCAGGTAAGTTGTAAACTATTATCGTGCCGTTGCAGATAAAATTCATCTAATCGCCAAGCACCATAGCCATCACCAGCGTCACTATATACTCTACCCCCACCAACTCCAGTTACAGGCGGATAAATATGCAGGACGAGTTGTTGATTTTCTGTCATTGGTAACACACTACCCGCCTTGATAAATACAGGGATTTGTTCTATGGGTGCGGCAATGTCAATTTGATTTCCCCCTGCTAATAAGGCATTATCCCAAAAATGATACCAATGTCCTTGAGGTAAAATGATTGAGCGTGAAGTTGCACCTTCCTCGACAATGGGAGCAACTAACAGCGCATCACCCAAGTAAAAAGCATCTTCCACATCCCAAAGTTGGGGGTTATTGCTGTCAGCCCAAAATAAGGGACGCACCAGGGGATGACCAGTTTGGTTTGTTTCCCAAGTCAAGGTATAAAGATAGGGTATGAGGCGATCGCGCAACCATAAAAATTCTCTGGCTATACTCAGCGTTGGTTCGCCAAAACTCCAAGGTGTACGAGGTTTGACGTTGTTGGCACTATGGGTGCGAAAAAATGGTAAAAAACATGACATCTGAAACCAACGCAAGTATAGTTCTGCACTAGGATCGCCCTTAAACCCTCCTATATCAGCACCACTGTAAGGAATACCTGATAGTCCTAAATTTAAAACTGTGGTAATGGTTACACGTAATCCTGACCAACTCGTTTCTATATCTCCTGTCCAAGTCCAGGCGTAACGTTGTAGACCTGCCCAACCTGCACGGGAGACAATGAAAGGACGATGTTCTGGTTTGTACTCTTTTAAAGCCTCATAGGCAGCCTCAGCTTGCAGCAACCCATAGACGTTATGCGCCTCCAAATGATTGCCGCCTCTGCCTTCGAGAAAATGCCGGGTAGAATGTGGCGGTAAGGAAGGGTCTCCCCAGAGGACAAATATCCCCGGTTCATTCATGTCATGCCAAAAACCAGTAAAGCCTAAATCGAGGAGATATTCATACTGACGACTCCACCAGTGACGCGCTTGGGGGTTGGTAAAATCGGGAAAAGCACACAATCCAGGCCAGACAGGGGCAATGATTAGTTTACCATTGGTTGATTTACAAAATACTTCTTGCGATCGCCCTTCTTCAAATAATTCACTTCTGCGGTCAGCTTTCACGCCGGGATTAACGATCGCAATTAAATGCACTCCCCGCTCTACCAATTCTTGGTTAAAATCAGTTAACTTGGGAAAGCGATCAGGATCAATGGTAAAGGCGCGAAATCCTTCTTGGCAGTCAATATCTAAATGAATAGCACTAAGGGGTAAATTATGTGTCTTGAATCCCTCCGCAACTTCTCGGACTGCTTGTTCTGTTTCGTAACCCCAGCGTGATTGATGATAGCCCAATACCCAACGGGGTGGTAAAGCCGGACGACCAGTTAATTGTGTGTAGCGATCTAATAGTTGCGCAGGTGAACCGATACTAAAGTAATACCGCAATGCTCCCCCTTCAAAGTCGGCGGCGGCGAAACCGTTGAAGCTAAATGTCGCTTTATAACTATTTTCGTAGAAAATCAAGTAACTACCAGACTCATGTAAACCCATGTAGAGGGGAATGCACAGATATAAGGGGTCTGTGCCTATTCCATATTTACCCCCAGCATCATAGTTCCACATCAGGTAGCTTTGGGGTGTACGCAGGTTGAGGGGTGCAGCGCGTTCACCTAGTCCATAGATGCGCTCTTCTGGACGGAGTTTGGCTTGATGTAACCAACCAGCAGTTTTAAGTTGGGGAGGTAGTTCTTCGCGGATGATTTCGCTTTGGTGATTTTGCCAGGTAAGGCTACCATCGATGTTAACAATGACTCGTAATGCTGGACTAGTTATAATCCAGCGATCGCGCATTGACTGAAATTCTACCTTGATTTCCGGCCAATCTTGACCAGCCATAGCATAAGGAATTGGTTCTACTCCAGGTTGCCAATTCACACGCACAAAGTCAGCAGCCAAAAAGCAGATTTCTAGTTCTACCTTTTCAAAATAAAATTTTGCCCCTCCCGGTATAGTTTCAGCCTTAAAGATATTACCAATTTCTGCAAACACCTGTTGGGAAAGGAGAAACCGCCTCTCTAATAAGTCCCGTTTCATGGGATAGAATAGCGACCCCAAAAAGCGGCGCAGTTTAATCGGGCGGAAGTTCAGTAAAAGTTTTTTCCAGAATTCCATATCTTTCTTGCCACCTGTCACCCGTGTTTCTTGAAAGATTTTTACCTTTATTGTGGAATCGCGGAGGGATAAACTTCCGTCGCCACTAATACAGGTTTGTTACGGTACTCGGCTTCTAGCTGTTTGCGTAAATCCAAGTCCCAAGTGAGGTTATATTCCCTCTCTAATTCAGCAACGATAAAGGGACGTAGCACACCTGTGACAGCTACCTTTTCACCTTCATTAACCGTTGGTGTTGGCTTTGCGTTTAATACCAACAAATCTTGGCTACCTAACAACTTATCTTCATCTAAGGTAAATGAAGTTTGATTTCTGATATTTTCCACTTCCCCTGTTACTGCTATTTCTTTGCCATAGTACGGAGTGGGGTTAGTAGTTATATCACCTGGTTGGGGTGCTAGTGCTAAGGATTGGGCAATAATTACAGGTCGATTTTCGTAATCTCCATACAAATCTGACTGTAAGTCTAATTTGTAATCGCGATTAATATCTGACAGAGCAAATCGGCGAACTTGTCCCGTGAATTGAATTGGGATATTCTGCACTTCTGGCAGATTAAAAGCTTCACCTGTGGCATTAACAACTAGAATAGTTTGACTGCCAAATAATTCGTGATCTGTAACTGTAAAGCTTGTGGGACTAATTAATCTAAGCGGTTGACTTCTAATAGTCACAGTTTGACCAATTAGTTGGTCAGTTCTCTCTTTGACTTCCTCACTCACAACATTTCCTAGTGGAATGGGAGCGGTTACTTGTGGTGTTTCATAGGTGCAAGCAGAAAGTAATACAGCCATAATTGTTGAAGCGATCGCCATGCGCCTTTGGTGTTTCTGTTGAGTAATTTGACCATAGTATCTAGTGTTATTTATCTCAAAATTCACTATGAATTGTCTCCTAACTTATTTGAACAATGCAGAAAAAATTAATTAAAAATAAAAAATAATGCAATATTATTGAGTATTTTAATAAAAAAACACTTATTTTTTCTTCTACCTTTTGATAAATTAATTTGGTCTAGTCGTGTATATATTTATAGGTAAACTAAATATATACAGAGATAGATATCAGTTCTAAATCCTCATCTAGAGAAGCGTAGACCCATTTTGTATCAGAATGGAATAATAGCTACAAAAAGTAATTACGAATTACTTTCTGGTTGTTCTAGAACAATCACATCTACTAGAGGCGTGAAGTTAAAGTCTTCCTGAAGTAGTCTTTTTTGAATAGCTTGGGTAAGACGAGAACGAATAGCCGCAGCAGGTTCTGTAACTCCTTGTCTACGTTGCACATAAACAACGCAAAGTAATGTATCTTGACCTTTGATATTAGGGCGAGTGAAGCGAACATTAGATTCAACTAATTGAGCTACATTTATCTGCTTGACTACTTCTTGCAGTTCAGAATTAGCTCTTTGAGCAATAGTAGAGCGTTGCAAACTGGGAGAATTAATAAACTGTACACTCAAAAGAACACAAAGTGCAATAATAGTGACTATTAAACCACTACGAAATATATTTTTGTTGCCACGTTGGTAGCGGCTTCCTTGAGTAGATAAACCAAACATTCTAAATAACAAAGAAGCTGATAAATTAATGCCACATAGTTGCAGAAATAACAAAAACATGGAATCAGTCACCATGTCCCAGCGACCAATCGCACTAGCCATACCCACAATTCCTGTTGGTGGGGCGAGGGAAGCAGCAACTAACATACCTGTTGCAGCTCCTGATACCAAGCTATTTTGCTCAGACTGTACCAAGTTCAACGCTCCGGCTGCACCAGCTGCTAGTGGTAGAAATACAGCCACGGCTGAAATTTGACTACGTTCAATCATCAGACTAGTCGCAATTTCCTGTTGCAGAATCAGGCTGAGTAACCAAGTAGTCAAAATGGTGACAGCTAAAGCTGAAAAATAACGCACAAGACTACGCCAGAGTAATTGCCAATCACCTCGTGCGGTAGCAATAGCTGTATTCATGGCGGGGCCTGCAAACGGAGCAATCAGCATGGCTGCTACCAGCAAGAACACTGTATTGGTATACAAGCCAATCCAAACTACTATCCCGGCTACTACTGCATAACCGAGAAAACCTTGCCAAGAGCCAACACTTTGTAAACCGGCTAGAAAAACTTCTATGGAGCTGCGTGCTTCTACATCTTTGACTTGTTGGGGTGCTTCTGATGCAGGTGGACGCAGAGGCATCACTCCAGAGGGAAGGAGCGTAATATGTACTTTAGGGAGGTCTTGCAACTTAGCAAACAGCTCATCTACTCGGCGATTGGAAACATGAACCATCACCACATCAATGGGTTCTTCACTGTTATTGCCTGCAAATTGTGCGAGGTTCTGTCCCTCCAGAGATTGAGCAATGTCCAGAACATCACCACCAAATCCCCGTGGCACTTGGATAATTAGTTGTCGCATATATCCTCCTGTACCTAACGCTCTCACATTGTTTGTGCGATCGCTCTCTAGCTAGGGAAGTATTTTTTATTAAATTAGCCAATGAATTTCAATTGACTTTATATGGTTACAGTAGAAAAAATTACTTTCGCAATTATTCCTAAAGGTGAATACTTTTGTCCTAAAAATCTCTCTTGGTGAAGCTTTTTCATAAAGCAATAAACAGTAATATTTAACTACTCAAGTCAGCACAATCGCTTAGTTTATTACATTAGATTATGGAGACGTAATTGTGCATTTTGGTCAATGGATTGGAATATTTCTATTCATTATATCTTTTTATATCATTTGGCAAATTCGCCAAATACTTTTAATAGTATTTGCTTCTATAGTTTTAGCAACAATTTTAAATAATTTTGTTACCTTTTTACAAAGACTCCGGGTAAAAAGGAGTATTGCTATATTCATAACAATTAGTCTTTTATTATTTATCATATTTGGCTTTTTTATTATCATCGTACCTCAGATTATTGAGCAATTACAACAATTGAGCAACCTGATACCAATGGCATTAGATAGAATCAGGTTGTGGAATAATTGGTTAATCAAAGTCATTCCCAATGATGTATTAGAGAATATTCGTAATTTGAGATATCTGACTCAAAATTTACAGCTTTGGTTAAATCGGCTATTTAATAACTTTTTCTTTTTAATCAGTAGTTCCCTGACTATTATTTTAGGATTGCTGCTGTTACTTGCATTAACTGTCATGCTAATGGCACATCCTAAGCATTATCGTAGAGGTTTTATATTATTATTTCCTGCATTTTATCGTCAGCGAATTAATATAATTTTAAATAAATGTGCAACATCTTTAACTGGTTGGATAAAAGGCACATTATTGACTATGTTGCTAATTAGTATTTTGAGCTATATTGGATTGTCAATTTTGGGTGTACCACTAGCATTAATTAATGCTATTTTGGCAGGATTATTAGAGTTTATCCCCAATGTTGGCCCTACATTGAGTGTGTTTCCGCCTGCTTTGCTAGCTTTAGCTGATTCTCCTTGGAAAGCCGTTGCAGTAGTAGTTTTATATTTTATTATTCAGCAAGTTGAAAGTCTGATTATAGTGCCTTGGGTAATGAAAACTCAAGTATCACTCCTACCCGCAGTTACTTTATTATCTGTAGTTATTTTTGGGACATTTTTCGGCTTTTTAGGTGTATTTTTGGCTGTGCCGTTGGTGATTGTTTTACAAATTTGGATACAGGAAGTTTTAGTGAAAGATATACTAAATAATTGGAAAAATCATAGTAGCTAGAACTTCTACGCGGAAGTTGAAAGTCATTTTATTTTTAAAACCCCGGTTTCTCCAAGAAACCGGGGTTTGTAGCTACTTTTGGCAATTGAAATTATCTTAAGCGATCGCGCTTATCAATAATTTCCACTGCATCGCTGTCGGGTACTGTTCCAGGATATGTGTCTATATCTCGCTGAGTAGCTGTAGGTGCTACTTCGGTGCTATAACCACGAGTATCGCTGATGTTGTGTACTTGCCAATTGCGAATACCGCGATCTCTTAAAATTCTCTCAGCGTGTTCAACTTCTGCTTCTGTACCTTCGATAATGACTAAGTATTCACCTTGAGAAACGCGATCGCTATAATGTCTTGCGTCTTCTTCCGGGATACCCATACCAGTCAATGCTCCCACAATACCACCGGCGGCTGCACCAATACCAGCACCAGCTAAGGTAGTGGCGATCGTGCCGGCGGCGAGAAACGGCCCTGCGCCTGGGATTAATAAAGCTTCTAAACCAACGAGTAAGCCACCAAGTCCGCCCAAGACAGTACCCGCAGTTGCACCAATACCAGCACCTTCTTGAGCCTCTGTATCACCACGATCTCTGACTTCAGTACCAGCTATTTGCTCATTGCGATCGGTATCTTTTGCCAGGATTGAAACCCGATCCATTGAAAAACCAGAGTTTTTTAATTCGTGTAACGCTCGTTCCGCTTCTTGTTTGTTTCTAAATGTGCCAATTGCACGTTGATATTGTCGAGATTGTTGAGATACCATTTTGCTACATTGATATTAATTCTACTTTCCAGTCTCGCTGTTGCTACTCATCTCTTCATCAATCTATGGGTTTAGCTGACACTATATCTTTGGTTAAAAAAATTGCTTTTGCTGAATATTATTCATCTCCGAAAAAAAGATAGATACTCGCAGGGTAGGCACATGAAAAAATGAATAGATGGTAACATTCATAACAACGACGATTAAAATCGCCCAAAACCATCCATGCCGGACTCAGAAAACCTAAAGCAAGTGAATACAGTCCGATTACAACAACGGCAGCGATGGGCTACGCCCCGCCATTGCCCATCGCAAATAGATTCACTTGTACATTCGCTAATTAAATGTCGCAATTCGCATATAGTGTCGCAATAGCATCTAAATGACTGAAACGTTTGTCCTGCAAGAATTATAGGCTATCTAATAGAACAGAAAATAAATTTGTTTAATTCGCATTTTCTATGTCGTAAATTCTGTATTCTCACATTAAATGTCGTTTGTTAATATTTAGGCGTTTTTCAAATTAAATGTCGCATTCTTAATATTAGTCAATTAATGGTACATTAGTACCTTAATTATTCATGAGTGTTTTTCACTCCAATGGCAGACAAACAATTTGAATTCACGGAAGAATTAACGCAGGCTCCAGATGCTATTTTTCTTGACAAGAGTAATTTTGTTGTAGATCCATCCCAAATTATTCTGGAAACATCAGATAGGCATAAACTGACATTTAATCTAATCCAGTGGCTTGCTGAATCACCGAATCGCACGATTAAGTCTCAGAGAAAGCAGGCTATTGCAAATACTCTTAGTGTTTCTACTCGCCAGGTAGAACGTCTCCTCAAGCAATACCATGATGACAAGTTATCAGAATCATCAGGAGTACAACGCTCAGATAAGGGAAAACATCGAGTCAGCGAAGACTGGCAAGAATTTATCAAAGCAATTTATGAAGAAAGTATTAAAAACAAACATCCAATTTCACCAGCATCTATAGTTCGCGAAGTAAAGCGACACGCGATCGTTGACCTGAAGCTGGAACCAGGAGATTATCCTCATCAAGCTACTGTTTATAGGATTTTAGAGCCTCTAATTGCACAACATAAACAGAAGACGAAAGTCAGAAATCCGGGTTCAGGATCTTGGATGATAGTTGTAACACGAGATGGACAGCTACTGAAGGCTGACTTTAGTAACCAAATTATTCAATGCGACCATACCAAACTGGATATTCTCATAGTTGATAGTGATGGTAATTTATTGTCTGACCGTCCTTGGCTAACCACTATTGTGGATACTTATTCAAGCTGTATTGTTGGTTTCCGCTTATGGATCAAACAACCAGGTTCTACAGAGGTGGCTTTAGCTTTAAGACACGCTATTTTGCCCAAAAACTATCCTGATGATTATAAGTTAAATAAAGTTTGGGAGATATGTGGGACTCCTTTTCAATATTTTTTTACTGATGGTGGAAAAGATTTTCGCTCAAAACATCTTAAAGCCATTGGAAAGAAACTAGGATTTAAGTGTGAACTACGCGATCGCCCTCCTGAAGGCGGTATTGTAGAACGCATTTTTAAAACTATTAATACTCAAGTTCTCAAAGATTTACCTGGTTATACAGGGGCAAATATTCAGGAACGACCCAAAAATGCAGAGAAAGAAGCGTGTTTGACAATACAAGATATAGACAAGATCCTAGCTAGTTTCTTTTATGATATTTATAACCACGAACCATATCCCAAAGACCCCCGCGAAACAAGATTTGAGCGATGGTTTACAGGAATGGGAAGAAAACTACCTGAACCTTTGGATGAGCGATAATTAGATATCTGTTTGATGAAAGAAGCTCAACGAGTTGTTCAAGCGCATGGATCTATACAGTTTGAGAACCTGATTTATCGAGGAGAATCACTCAAGGCATATAGAGGTGAATTTGTAACACTTAGATATGATCCAGACCATATCCTGACTTTATATATCTACAGTTGCGAAACTAATGATAATTTAGAAGATTTCTTGGGCTATGCTGTCCATTACATAATTATTGTCCACTTTAAAGAATTTGTGTCATCTTTGCATTGAAGAATAAAAATAGCCAAAAGCCTTTACTAATAAAGACTTTTGGCTATTTTGTCATCAAATCACTCAATCAAAAATTTTTAAATCAAATGATGTCATAAATAGTGTAAAATTTTAAAGTGAATTATGTCATATTTTTCAAGAGTAGCTTATGCCCAGAAAGTCTACCAGTCAAGCCTTTTCAGTATTTGAGACTGAAGACACAGCACAAACTGAGGAAAAAGAAACAGCGTATCTGCTAGTTAACGAAGAATCACCAGAATATCTCAAAAAAGTGGACTTGATAGATGCTATTCGTCAAGCACCTAACAAAGCAGCTCGTAGGGAGGCGATCGCAGATGCAGCGAAAGCTCTGGGTAAAAGCACTCGAACCATTAAGCGCATGATAGAGAAAGTTGAACAAGTAGGAGTGGCAACTCTAGCTGTTGGACGCAAGGATAAGGGACAGTATCGTATTTCCAAGCAGTGGCATGATTTTATTGTGAACCTTCATAAATGGGGTAACAGAGAAGGTTCTCGGATCAATCACAATCAGATTTTTGGATATTTAAAAGCTTTAGCTTCTCAGGAAGAAAAGCTGCGACAACAGAAATATAATGAAAAATTTAAGGAATACTCACAGGTAAGAGAAGATTTAATAATAGGAAATTACCCTTCTCATGTCACTGTTTATAAAGTCATTAATTCCTATCTAGAAGAAAAACATAGTACAGTTCGTCATCCGGGTTCGCCGATAGAAGGACAAATTATTCAAACAACTGAAGGTATTTTAGAAATAACCCACAGTAACCAGATTTGGCAGATAGACCATACTAAATTAGATATTTTGTTAATTGATGGAGAAGACAAACAAGTTATTGGTCGTCCATACATCACGTTGGTAATGGATAGTTATTCTGGTTGCGTTACAGGTTTTCATTTAGGGTTTGAAGCTGCTGGCTCACATGAAGTTGGTTTAGCTCTACGTCATGCAATTCTGCCAAAGCACTACGAAACAGAATATGAGCTTCAAGAAACATGGGAGATTTGTGGAATTCCTGAATATGTGGTGACAGACCGTGCCAAGGAATTTAAGTCAGAACATTTAAAACAAATTTCACTACAATTGGATTTTATACGACGTTTGCGTGCTTTTCCTCAAGCAGGTGGTTTAATTGAATCGATATTTGACAAGATTAATAAAGAAATCCTGTCATTATATGGTGGATACACTGGTTCCAGTATTGAGGAACGTCCACCAGAAGCAGAAAGGACTGCCTGTCTGACGCTGGATGAGCTAGAGAAAAGATTAGTGAGATATTTTGTAGACCACTATAATCGTCATGATTATCCAAGGGTCAAAAATCAAAAACGTATTGAGCGATGGAAATCAAATTTTCTGCTAGAAGAACCTGAACTTATCGATGAACGTGAATTAGACATTTGTTTAATGAAAATTGCGATTCGCAATGTAGAGAAATATGGTTCTGTAAATTTTCTTGGTTGGGTATATCAGGGCGATTGCTTGTTAAATTATGGAGGCAAGCAAGTTTCTTTAAGATATGACAAGCGTAATATTACAACTGTTCTTGCTTATACTCGACATATTAACGGTGAACCAGGAGAGTTTCTTGGCATTGTACAAGCTAGAGATTGTGAACGAGAAAGGATGTCTCTGGCTGAATTGAATTACATTAAGAAAAAATTGCGTGATGAAGGTAAAGAAATTGATAATTCTTCTATTTTGAACGAGCGGCTATCTATATTTGAGGATGTTGAACAAACTCGTAAGGAGCGACGCAGACAACGCCAGAAAAAAGCTCAACAAAAACACGAGGTTAAGACTAACAAGTCTAAAGTAGTCGAATTATTTCCTGAAAATGAAATACCAGAAGAAGTTACAACTTCAGAAGAAAATTTAATAACCACCAGTTTTGACGCAGATTCACCAAACATTGTAAATTCGATAGATAAGCAATTTACACAGAATAAACCTGATGCTAATGAAATAAGTAAAGCTAGACGACGACCTAGAGTAGATGTCAAAGATTGGAATCAATTCATGAGGGATAATTGGTAAGTGCAATGTCAGAAACAAATTTAGCCCAAGCGAATCCGGAATTTCAGCAGCAGTCTAATGCAGGTTTTCAAACTGCTGAGGAACAGAGGCGATCGCCCCAAGCGCAAGCTGAGGTTGAGCGGATTGGTAAAGCTAACACTTACCTTCCTCTAGACCGCGATACGAAATTGTTTGACTGGCTCGATGACCAGCGTGATGCAAAACTCTGTGGTTATGTTACATCTGCTACGGGTTCCGGCTTATTAAAAGCTTGTCAACTGTACAGAACACAGTACGTCAAGCGGAGAGGAACGTTGTTGGAAGTTCCGGCGACTGTTATCTACGCCGAAATAGAGCAGCATGGTGGCCCAACTGATTTGTACTGCTCTATTTTGGAAGAAATTGGTCATCCGCTTGCTTATATTGGAACACTGCGAGATTTGCGATCGCGTGCATGGGGAACTCTTAAAGGATACGGTGTCAAAATACTCATCATTGGTAATGCCGACTACTTAACGTTGGAATCTTTTAATGAGCTAATTGATGTTTTTACCAAAATGCGAATCCCCGTTATCTTAGTTGGGACTTACTATTTAGGGGACAATATTCTTGAACGGGCAAGTCTCCCATACGTGCGCGTTCATGACTCATTTTTAGAGTCTTATGAGTTTCCTAATTTAATTGAAGAAGAAATTAGTGAAGTCGTAGACGATTGGGAGATAAAATTTCTGCCAGAACATCGTCGATTAAATCTTACGCAAATTGATAGTGCAATTTCTTTTTTACGAATCAGGTCTGGAGGTTTGATTGAGCCTTTGTATGATTTGCTTCGTAAGATTGCAATACTAAAAATAGATGAGCCGCATTTTGAACTGAATCAATCTAATTTGACTAAACGGTTTGGCAGACGTAAAGAACCAAAAGTTAAATTTAAACGGAAAAACTGAAGTAGCTTATTTGCTTTGAATACAAGTTTTGAAATGTAAATTATGGAGCCAGAAGCTGTTCAACATCCACCTTGGTATATTGAACCCCAGGAAGGGGAAAGTCTCAGCCATTATTTTGGTCGATTTAGGCGAAATGAAGCTGTTTGCGTATCGTCGCCGGGAACTTTAAGTAAAGCAGCAGGAATTGGGCCAGTATTAGCAAGGTGGGAGAAATTTCGGTTTAATCCGTTTCCTAGTCAAAAGGAATTAGAGGCAATTAGTCAATTAATTGGCTTGGATGCAGACCTAATTGCTCAAATGCTGCCACCCAAGGGTGAAAAAATGAAACTTGAGCCAATCCGCTTATGTGCTGCCTGTTATGCAGAGCAACCATATCATCGATTGGAATGGCAGTTTCAATCAACGGTGGGGTGCGATTTCCACAAGTTACGTTTGCTTTCGGAATGTCCCTTTTGCAAAGAGCGTTTTGCTATCCCAGCATTATGGGAACAGGGAGAATGTAATAAATGCCATGCGCCTTTTAGAAGTATGAAAAAGCGACAAAAAGCATACTAAGCAATTCCCAAGTCCAGCAGATTAGAAGGCAAAGCCAATAAAAAAGAGACGGGAATGAACCACATCTCCAGGTGATGAAAAATTTATTTATTAAAGCTTTTAGGCTGCATCTGCCACTAGCAAGCCATTAACAGCTATGATGATCAACTCCGCTTGCCAAGAAGTATCGCAACAAGGTCTGTCATCACTATTACAAGGCTGCACTATCCATTTGCCCTCAAGATTTTGGTAAAAAGTGCCTAGTAGTTGCCAACCATTCCAAACTCGATAAAGTTCTCCAAAATCATCGGTCACGGAATCAATTTCTATTTCTGGTGGTGCTGGGTCAGTTAATTGGTCAACGTATTCGTCAAACTCTGATTGGCTCAAAGTTTGGTCATCAAATCCCTCTTGTGTAATCATGTGAATAACCTCATTGATGGGGTTTTACAAAAGGCGATGGCGTAAAATGCTCGCCAAAATGGCGATCGCATGGTTTGGCGACTGGGCGATAAGCCTGACGGCATGGCTACGCTTACCGCCTTTGTTTTGTTACTCTATTGTAATTACTAGTTACTACCAAAACAAGAGCGTTACTACAAAATTTTCCAAACCCTGCAAAATTGAGGTAAATAGAGTTATTACAGATTTAAGGTTTGAAGCGATAACGAACATGGCAAAGCGTCAGACAACAAAGCTGAACAATCAAATCATCGTCAGAATGGATGATGAGACGAAGGAAGCTTTTATGGATAAAGTTCAGTCTGAAGGGAAAACAGCTTCGGAATTAATTATGGGATGGATTCGTTCTTACCTTGCGGAAGAACGTCACGAAACGCTAGATTTAACCAAAATGCACAATGAATTGGAGAATCTCAAGCAGCAAGTTGCAGTAATTCAGAACGAACTCTTGGGAAAAATCGCAGCCTGAGAGATGAAAATGATTCTCTCAGGCGATGGATAGACGAAATTATTAATTCTGCACCCAGGATTCCAAAAGACCCGTCAGACACATGACGGGTTTGGTTTTCTTAAGAGTAAATATTGTTATTACTAGTATATATAGGTAGTAACTGATAAGAGTGTTTGCGATCGCGCCCAGTTGAGACTGTCGGAATTGTAAAGTTATGAAATTTTATGCAAGTTATATTTTATAGTACAAAAGTTCTATATACTAAATATTAAAGAAGCCTTCAGTGTATTGGCATCAGTTCAATTTGAGCAAAAACAATAGTACATTATTTAAACTTGAAGATTAGTAGCATAGTTTTTTGAAATATGCGAGTATGATCTGTAAGCTTTCATAAGGTACTGTCAGGGATACATCAAGCTAACATACTCTGTTGATTGATGTATTTCTGTGCTTTGAGAAATGCCAACTAACATTAAGTTAGATTTTACTCTAAATGTATAAAAAAATTGTATCTAAATAAACAAATGGGCTTTGGCTAGTAAATGAACTAAGTCGATGTGAGTGGAAGATATGAGTACAGGGTTTTCAGCAGGTTCACAGGCTCTTGGTTATCTTTTCCAAGCACGCTATGCCCTGTATTTAATTTTAACGAATAAAGAAGAAATAGAGCTTGCTGTTGAGAGCTTAGACGATATTACGTTTTTTGATGATGAAAAAAATCCTCTAGAACTGTTACAGTTGAAGCATCATACAAATGCTCAAGCCTCGTTAACAGACAGTAGTACTGACCTTTGGAAAACAATTCGTGTCTGGAGTACCCAACTGCAAGAAAAGGAAATTTCTTTACCTGATACCTTGCTAACTTTAGTCACAACTGCTGAGGCTCCAGAAAATTCTGCTGCATTTTTTTTGCGGCCTGTTAAAGAAAGAGACTCTAAAGGTGCTTTGCACAAGCTTCTTCAGGTTGCTAATAAATCAAGTAACAAATATCTAACTACATCTTTTGAAGCATTCAAAGCTCTAGATCATACACAACAACAACTCCTAATTGACGCTATTCAAATTATTGATAGTTCTCCAGATATTGTTGACATAACACCAAAAATTAAAGAGAAGTTAATCGCAGTTAGAAGAGAACATCGAGATGCTGTTTGTGAAAGATTAGAAGGCTGGTGGTTCGCAAAAGTTGTAAAGCATCTTCGTGAGGATTCTGTTAACTTCATATCTGGTTTTGAAGTACGCGATAAAATTTGCGAAATTAACGACCAATTTAAACCTGACGCTTTGCCAATTGACTTTTTTGATTTAGAAATTACTGAGCAACCTGATATTTCACAAGACAATAGACGTTTCGTTGCTCAGTTAAAGGAAATTGCTGTTCATAACAAGAGAATTGAAAAAGCCATATCAGATTACTACAAAGCATTCGAGCAACGTTCTCGCTGGGTGCGTGAAGACCTACTTTTTAGCGGGGAAATTGAACAATATGAAAAAAGATTAATAGATGAGTGGGAGCGTTATATGCTTGCGCTCCAAGATGAGATGTCAGATAGTGATGATAATGAGCTTGAGCATCAAAAATTTGGTAAAAGAGTATTTAAATGGATGGAGCAAGAGGCTGACATTCGCATTCGTCCTCAAGTTACAGAACCATACGTAATGCGCGGAAGCTACCACATACTCGCAGATCAAAAACGACCCCGCGTATACTGGCATCCAAAATTTGTAGAGAGACTAACTCAGTTATTAGCTACTACGTAGGAGAGAAGCTTGTGCAGTCTTGGGAGCAGCGTCCACTTGAATATGCCAATCTTCTAAATCCGGCTTTTTGTTCGATTATTCTTCACAATGCCATCAAGGGCTATCAGAACGAAAAAAAGCAGGGTATGCCATATCCTCTTCTTTTTCTGCTTTTACCACTTGTGCTTCATAATTCAACGAGAAACGCTTTACTATTGTCGAGGAAGGAGAGTCAAGAAGACAGTTTGAAGCCACTATAAGGCAAGCAGTTTTTTACCTTTTTCAAAAACAGGGTATTGTTGCGAATCAGGATATTTTATTTCATCGTCAGCAAGAGCCGTTTCTCCCACAAACAATCAAAGATACAATTCCATATTTTTTAGGTGCTATTCAAGAAGATAGACTTAAATTACAAAAAGAACTGCGTCAAGCTCGTCAGAAATTAGCAAAAGCTCAAGGTAGGCTTAGAGAAGCAGAACTAATTACAAAAGAAAGATTTGTTCTTGGTCGAAATCTTCTGATTGAAGCTCAACAAATAGGTCTAATCGATTCTAATTTTATGGCTGAAGATGAGACTAATGTTTTGAAGCATTAAAGTCTACTTCAGAATGGGAAGTTTCTGAAATTATACTGATTGGAAATGATAAGTTTCCAGAATTGCAGGCTGAAGTTGAAGAAATACGCCAAGAGTTGAAACGAATACATGAAAGAATTATTGCTACAGAAGCTTTTTTACAGAAGGAAACAGGATTTTCTAAAGAAGCTAATCAACAATTATTGAGACTAGAATCTATAAATTTGTTTAAAACAGAGCATAATTCTTCCAATCAGTGTCCTTTCTGTAACTCTAGTTTTTCCGCACCTATTCCAAGTCTGTCTGCAATCAGAGAATCTTTGATAGATTTGCAAAATAATATCAAAAACGTAGAAGTTAGACAGCCTAGACTACTTGATTACATTGAACAACTTAAAGAACAACGCGAAGAAATAAGAGGACAGCTTCAAGAAAAAGAATTAGCTATTAAAGCTGTGATAAATGAGCAAGAAGCAGCCCAACAAATTCGTGATAGTAATGCTCAGATAGCTCGTATAGTTGGTCGTATTAGTCTATATCTTGAAACAGTAGAATTTGCTGATGAAAATTCTCAAATACACTTAGAGATTGATAAGTTGAAGAAACTTATTGCCGATTATGAAAAACAACTAGATACTCGTGAAATAAAAGCAATTTTAGCTTCTATATTAAATAGAATTGGGCAACAGATGACTGAATGGGCTAAACGATTACAACTAGAACACAGTGATTCTCCCTACCGATTCGATTTAGATAAATTAACTGTAATCGCAGACAGACCTGAGCGACCAATCCCTATGGGAAGAATGGGAGGAGGAGAAAACTAGCTTGGTTGTCACCTAATTACACTTCTTGCTCTGCACAAACATTTTGTTGATCGTAATCGTCCAGTTCCACACTTTCTATTTTTGGATCAACCTACTCAAATTTATTTTCCATCGGAAGAAGCATATCTCAGTTTACAAGGAATATCATCAGACGAAATGATTCGTGCTAATGCTGACATGGCAGCAGTTGAAAGGATGTTTGATTTTCTTTTTGATGTATGTGAAGAATTATCTCCACATTTTCAAATCATCATTATGGAACACGCGAACCTCGTTAATAATGAAAGATTTCAAAATGCTTTAGTAGAAGAACCTTGGACTGATGAAAGGGCATTAGTACCTGAAAATTGGTTATAGAGAGGTCGAACTCAATAACTTCCCAACGGGGAACGGTTCAACTCATCCTTATAAAATTTCCAATTAGGTAAAAACTTATTCATCAAAGCCACGAAGCGATCGCCATGATTGCGTTCTAACAGATGCACCATTTCGTGAACTACAACGTATTCTAGGCAGTGCTTGTCTTTTTTGGCTAGTTCCAGGTTGAGCCAGATGCGTTTGGCTTGAATGTTGCAAGTACCCCATTTGGTTTTCATTAGTTTTATCCCCCAGTCCTCAACCTGAACACCCATGTTATTTTGCCACTTGGCGATTAATGAGGGAATATCTTGTTTTAACTGCTGTCGATACCAGGACATCATCACTTGTTGGCGTTGCGCTTCATCACTTCCTGGCTTGACATAAAGGTCGATATATGTGTTATTTCTAATTTCTACTTTGGGAGTTCCCTGGTAATAGATAACATTTAGTAAATAGCGTTTGCCTTGAAAATAATGGCTTTCACCAGACACAAATTCTCTTGGTGACTGGCGTTCTTGTGCTTCAAAGTTAGCTTGATGCTTTTTAATCCAAGATAGTTTGGAGATAGCGAATAGACGCACAGCTTCGTCATCAATGTTTAAGGGTGTGGCGATACGTACTCGACCATCGGGGGGGTAGACTGCCAAGTGTAAGTTTTTAATGTCTTTTCTGGCAACGTCTATGACAAGTTCACCGACAGTTATTTGGTGCATCCTAATACTCGCTTTGGCTCTTGACTATTTCAAAAATGCGCTCGCAATCTTCCGAAGAATCTAGATATTGCTTAATAGCATTTTTGACTTCGCGCTCTTTTATTGTCTTTCCCCGCCATCCATCTTTTTTGGTTTTGCGAATAGCGTCATCTATCGCTAGAGCTAAGGCTTCGTCTTGATTAAGGTTGTCGTATAAAGCCCTTTTAGCAGCAGAGTTCAATGATTGAGGATACTGCAATGAGTTGCTAGGTTGAGCAACTTGTTTACTTAACTCAACAATTTTCTGCAAATAGGCTTTATAGTCTTGGCTGGCTGCTTTCCGGGCTTGGATTAACTCATCCAGCAGTGTGGACATTTTATCAAAATATTTCGGGTTGGTTGGTTGTTGATCGATAATGACTTTGCGTAAGTTGTTTTCGATAGTTTCTGCTACAGCTTTTTGGTTTTGTTTGATGCCTTTGGGTAATGCGTCAACTGCATTTGCACCGCGTTCGACAATCAACTGAATAAGTGTCATGTCGTCGAAGGCGGAAATTATTTCGCTGTCTTCTGCACCAATGTAGGTATCAATCAAGTGACGCATGGCGGGTTCGTAGGCTTTCAAGTCGATGTAATCGCCACTGGCTAACTTTACCTCTGCGCGTACCTGTTCGTAATGCTTAACTTCTTGTTTAATAATTTCGGTTTCTGTCGTGCTGTATCCGGCTTCTGCCATGTCATTGGATAGATTAGCATAGGCTCGAACTAAAGCTGAAGTGTATTTGTAAAGGGCAATGCGCTGTTGTTGATTTTCTTTGATGATGTCTGGGTTTTCAGTATCGGCACCGCAGAAATAGCGAATATAGGCATGAGTATCACAAGGTCTTACCACAGGTTCGCATAGGGCTTTGATGCTTTCTCTCACATCTTCTAGGCGTTCTCTGCCTTTGGCGATTCTGTCACTCAATAATCCATCGATGTCGTCTGGTTCGTAGTCTTCAAATGCCTCAGAGGTATAATCGTTAATTGATTTTTCTAGGCTTTTAAATAGGTCTTTGTAGTCGATGATGTAGCCATATTCTTTATCTTCACCATCCAAGCGGTTAACGCGACAAATGGCTTGAAATAGTCCGTGGTCGCGCATGGTTTTGTCGATGTACAGATAAGTAGCAGAAGGTGCATCGAATCCTGTCAGCAACTTATCGACTACAATCAGCAGCTTCATTTGGGCTGGTTCTTCGACAAATTTCTTTTTAACGTCGTCTTCAAATACTTCTGGTGCTTTTCCGTTGAGCATTTTTTGATAAATTTCGTACTGGCGTAATTTTTCCGTCAGTTCTTCTTCTCCTGTACTTTCGCCTTTGATGTCTTTGGGGGAAGGTTTGTAGGAGGTGACAATGGCACATTTGGTAAAACCAGCATCTTGGAATAGATCGTAATATTTACAAGCTTGGTAAATGCTACCAGAGACGAGCATGGCGTTACCATGACCACTTTGCAAGCGGTCTTTAGTTTCAAAATCTAGCAGAATATCGCTGACAATTATTTCCAGTCGAGATTTTGAACTGAGAACTTTTTGCAGATTTCCCCAGCGTTTCTTGAGTTGGGTTTTGGCGTGTTCTGTTAAGCCTCTGGTTTTGGCTTCAAACCACTGGTCAATTTTGGTTTGTGAAGTGATATTTTGGTCAACATTGCGAGCTTCGTAGCGCAAATCAAGGACGACTTTATCGATTACAGCTGTTTTGAAAGTGTAAGTGTGAATGTAATCACCAAAAACGTTGATGCTATTTTGCTTGTCTTTTTTGAGTAGGGGTGTGCCAGTAAAGCCTATGAATACAGCATTTGGTAGGATTTCTTTCATCGCGTCGTGCAGCGTACCTGATTGGGTGCGATGACATTCATCCACAAATACATAAATATCACCTTTCGCGCTGAAATCGCTGGGCAAGCTGCGCTTAATTTCTTCGATGTAGCTGTTATAGTCTGTGTCGTCTGGTTTGTCTTTCTTGCCAAATTTGTGGATTAGGGAGCAGAGTAACCAGGGGGTAGTGTTGTTGAGTTTGTTAATCAGGTCTTTCCCGCTTGTGGTACGGTAAATCGCTTCGTTGACTCCCTTAAAGACACTCTCAATTTGCTTGTCTAGTTCATCTCGATCGGTAATTATCAAGACACGAGCATCGGTAATATTTTCCCGAATCCATTTAGTTAGCCAGACCATTGTCAAGCTTTTGCCACTGCCTTGAGTGTGCCAGATAATACCCCCTTCCCGGCGACCAAGGTAAGATTGGGCAGCATTAACCCCAAAATACTGATTGTGGCGGCAAACTTTTTTAATACCCCGATCAAAAACAATAAAGTCGTGAATTAACTCTAAAAAGCGTTCTTTGGTGCAGAGTTGCAGCAGGTGTTTATCTAAAGGGTTGGCGATGTCAGTGTTAGTATCTTCTTTCCAGGTGAGGAAGTATTTTTCTGGGGTTTCAATGGTGGCGTAGCGGAGTCCTTCGGTGTCGTTACCTGCCATGACAAACTGCATGGTGGTGAAGAAGGATTTAATAAATATGGATTTTTGGTTATCGAGGTTTTGGCGGATACCTTCAGAGACGGAAACGGTGCTGCGTTTCAGTTCGAGGACACCGATCGCAATACCATTAACATAAAGTACGATATCTGGGCGTTTGGTGTTTTCGCCTTTAACTGTGACTTCTTCAGCGATCGCAAAATCATTTTCTAGGGGTTCTTCCCAGTCAATCAGCCAAACGGTTTGGGTGTTCTCGCCAACTTCTTCTTTGACATTAACCCCATAGCGCAGAAGGCTATAAACTTGTTTGTTGATGTCATAAAGGCTTTTGGTTTGGTCGCCTGCGACTTTGTTGAGTTCATACAAGGCTTTGGTGATGAGGCTGTTGCTGTAGCCTTGTTTGTCGCGTAGGAAGGTGCTGAGGATATCGGTTTCGATGTTGCTGTTGTTCAGTCGGTCTTGCCAATTACCCAGATAGCGATAGTTTAATTGTTGCTGGAATATCTGCACGATGCGGTTTTGGGTTTGGCGTTCTGGTTGTCCGACTTGGTTCATCAAATTTCCCCCATTGTCTGAATCACGGATTGATACGGATTACAAGATGGCACAGATTCTAACTCCGTGTAATCCTTTAATCTGTCTAATCCGTGATTCAGACGTTTGAGGGATAACTGGAGCAATCACGTCTCCCAATATTTCGCCGCTACCCTTCATTGCGCCAAATGCTGGGCGTTGGGGTTGAGGGGTGGCGGGATAGATAATGACTAAGGGTTCCCCGTCATGGGTGACGGTTACGGGTGTTTTAGTGCGTTGTATTTCTGCAAATATTTGTTGCAGGGTTTCAGGTAGTTCGCTGGTAGCAATGTGTTCCATAGTAAGGTTTAGCTTTTGTTCTTGCTTCTATTCTAGAGATTGGCGGTTGAAAACTCTAACGTTGATCAAGAACGGCTAATTAGTCTCGTTTTTCCGGTGAGAAGTTCTTGCATCATGCCCTGTTTGATAGCTTTGTATTTATCGCGCTTTTGTTCTAAGGCTGCGATTTCTGTATCCATGTCGCTGAGGATTTGCGCGATCGCTTTTTGTTCTTCAAGTGTTCCAGGGAGTGTTAATGGACAACTTAAAACATCCTCCTTTCTTAAATTTGTTTGCTTAACACCATCATCAAAAGTTAAATAATAAGGATTTCTGTCTAATAAATAAAAAAGAAACCGTGAACTAACATTCAATGACTTTAGCGAACAAATTCGCTGATTGAGTGTATATTTATCGTTATCATCGATATAAAAGCATTTGGCAATTGCCCTTCCATTAGGCACATCACTCATTACCATAACAATTTGCCCAATAGAAACAGAACAATAACATAAATCAGAATATTTTTTTACTTCTCCTTCAGTTGATATAAATTTTGAATTTATTACTATAAATTTTCCATTCTCTACAATACTATTTTCATGAGCTTTACCATTTGAAAACTCTACAATCTCTCTCAATTGCCTCACCTCCCATTCGCCACTAAAACCCGGCAGGCGTTTTTTGCCCGTGAGGAGTTCCTGCATCGTGCCTTGCTTGGTGTTGCGCTTTTTGGTGATGATGCGATCACACTCTGTAATCAGGGCATCGACATCGCTGAGGGATTGGGCGATCGCTTTTTGTTCGTTAAGAGGGGGGATAGGAACAAAGATAGATTTTATTATGTTCCCGTTTAGATTTTCTTGATTTCCAGTATTGCTGAGTTTTCTTATTTCCTCATAATTATGAGCTAAATAAAAAAATATATAATTATCAAAAACATCTTTATTGAGAGTGATTGCTGCACAAGCCTGATTTATAGTTGCGTCAATTCCTAATATAGCCACCTTCCCTCTTGTCTTTCCCTGCCCATACATTGCCATAAGCAAAGTGTTTTTGGCATACAATTTTGCGGCAGATTTTTGCAAACCGAGTTTTGTTATAAATTCATTTGAGTAAATTATGGTATTGAAGTCAATTTGAGATGTGGTTATCCAAGGAATATTTCCATTCCAATAAGATGGATTACTTCTATTTGGAGTTCCGCCTGAACTAACTCTTGCAATTTCTCCTATTGGCTTGAAATCCCAATCTTTCGGAATCATTCCCATCTCAGTTTGTTTATAGCCTTCTGGTATGTTCATCTGCATCACCACACCATCCCCATTTTCTGAAGATGTCCCTCAACCTTACTCGTCAACTCATCAACCTTACTTGTCAACTGGGGCAAAGGCGTATCATACCGTTCCGCCAACTCCTTAATTCGCTGCGTCAACCGTTGTGAAATCCGATCCATCTCTGAAGCGATCGCCTGTCTTAACGTCTGCATCCACTTATCATCAACTACCAGAGTTTTAATTTCATCCTCTGTTAATTCCTGATATTTTTTTAACACCTGATTATGTAAAGATTGGATAGCCTCTCTAATTTCTTTATTAAGTTCCGCTTCTGACTCAATCAATTTCAAATAAGACTTTAGAACTTTCAACTCATCCGCATCCGCAAAAAGAGGATTTTTCTGAATTTCCTTAATGCGAAGATTGATGTTCGCTTTAGTGATTTTCCCACTATCGTTAGTGACTTCCTCCAGCAAAGCATCCTCACCGCCATGTTCTTCTTGCAGTTCCTCTTGCTGGCGAACAATTTCATCTTTTTTCGTTTCCAAAGTTGCGATCACCGCCTGTTCTGCTTGAAAATAGCGGTTAATCATCAACTCCTTGGGAATCAGTTCGCAGACATAATCTGTTACTACACCTTTCTTATTTGTCACTGCTTTCAGTTCTGCCTTCCAGCCATCCTCAACCAAAATATAAACATCGTCCTTCATACTTTCCACCCAATAGGTCATCAGGTGTTGGTAAACATCGTATTTATCAATCAGACTTTTACCTGTAAACCCTTGCAGCAAGTCTTCCGAGAGCGCGTAAATAATCGCCTTGGGCTTATCTCCCGGTTGGATGGCTTTGAGCAAAGGCGTGTGTTTTTCTTGCCACGTCTCAAAAACCGCTTGAATGTCTTTCCCATAGCTGATAAATTCAGGATGAGCAAAAATACAAGCTTTTACTTCTGATCCTGGAATTTTTAGCATCAGGTATCCTGGGCGATCGGCCGCCTCAAATAACTCCTGTTGCAGCGTCGGGTAAACCTGCCAGTAATCGCTCAAAGCCTCAATATCTCGCTTGGGTATCCCCCCCAACAGATGCGCCTCAATATCCTGAATATCTTCCTCTTCCTGACTGTCGATATAGCGCGGGATATTCAGATTGTACTCATGCCCCTCAATTTCCTGAACTGGAACCATCCGCGAATATTTCGCCACTTCAAGCTGTTTGTTGAAGACATCAACAATTTTATGAATGTCCTGCTCCCGCAGACGGTTTTTATTGCCGTCTTTAACAAACCCCTTGCTGGCATCAATCATAAAAATGCCTTGGCGATTCTCGGCATTTTCCTTGTCTAACACAATAATGCAGGCAGGAATCCCCGTCCCATAAAACAGGTTCGGAGGTAGCCCAATAATCCCCTTGATAATGCCCTTGCAAATGAGATTTTTCCGAATATCCGCCTCCGCATTCCCACGAAACAGCACCCCATGCGGCAGAATAATCGCCCCTTTGCCATTACTTTTTAGAGAGCGAACCATGTGCAGCAAAAAAGCATAGTCCCCATTTTTAGCCGGAGGGATACCATAGCCATCAAACCGTTGAAACTCATCCTTAGCTGGATTAAGTCCATTACTCCAAGCCTTAGAGGAAAAGGGAGGATTAGCCACAGCAAAATCAAAAGTTTTCAGGCTACCATCCGCATCTTTGAAATAAGGACTTGATAAAGTATTATCCTGCCAAATCTCAGCAGTAGGGTGTCCGTGCAGGATCATGTTCATCCGAGCCAAGGCGCGGGTAGCGTTATCCATCTCTTGCCCGTAGATAGTTAAGCCCCGTTCCGCTTCATCCGCCGACTTTAACAACAGAGAACCACTACCACAAGTCGGATCGTAAATCGTCTGACTCTGGCTTTCGGCTGAATTAACCTCAATCACTTGAGAGATGACACGGGAGACTTCCGCCGGAGTATAAAATTGTCCCTTGCTTTTACCCGATTGCGTTGCAAAGTTCCGCATCAGGTACTCATAGGCATCGCCTAAAATATCATCGCCATCGGCACGGTTCTTACTAAAATTCAAAGCAGGGGTTTCAAAAATCGCCACCAAGTTGGAAAGCCTATCCTGCATTTCCTTACCCTTGCCCAACTTGTCAGCATCATTGAAATCAGCTACATCAATAACACCCTTTAAATCATTGGCTTCGGCTAACTTGGTAATAATTTTGTTGATACCATCCCCGATATCTTTCTGTCCCTTCAGGGCAACAATATCCTGAAAGCCTCCACCTTCAGGCACTTCAATCAACGCATCTGCGACACCAGCATATTTATCAGATACATATTTAACAAACAATAAAACCAGTACATAATCCTTATACTGCGAGGCATCCATGCCACCTCGCAGTTCATCACAGCTTTTCCATAACGAACTATAAAGTTCACTTTTCTTAATTGCCATTTCGTGTAGCCTTAAACAGACTTCCCCTGATTAACTGCGCCAGATACTCTCAAGCCCGTCTGACACTTTGCCTTGAAGTTTTTACATCGTGCAAAGAACCAATAACATACCACGCACAAGGACTTTGTTCATGTAGTGGCTAAGGATATATCGTATACCAGGAATTTACAAATTGTCCTATCTGCTACAGCTACATATTATTGCGGCGGATTCTGCTTCTTTTCCCTTTCTTCAACTGCCTTACTGACAATTCGCACCACAAGATTACTGATGGGACGGTCTTCTTCCTGCGCCCATCTCACCAAAGCATCGTGGATATCTTTGGGGAAATATATCGAAGTTTGCACGCGATCGCTCTGGCTCATTAATTTTCAAAACATTTATCGCCAGTTCATCATAACCCCACTACCTTGTTACAAGGCTAAATAATGTTTAACAATGTTTTACAAGGTTTGCAAATGTTCCATGATAAGCTTAAAACATTGTTGAACATTAAATAAAGGTTCAGAAATGTTACATTCGGCTATATCTTGAAAGTCTAAGCTATGCGCCACTTAAGTAATATTTGCTACTTAGCTTGTATTAATTTTGAGCAGCTTTCTTCTCTGCAAAGTTGTCAGCAGATTTTGCCGATAGTGCCACAACGCCGAAATTTTTAGATGGCGATCGTTGTCTGGTGAAGGTAAATAGGTAATTGGTTTTAATCACACAAATAGAAAAGGGTGTATTTGCTGGAGATATTGTCACTATGAGCCGCGATCTTAAAAAGGGTTTCAAGAGTCCAAGCCTAAGAACTATACGATGTCATCTACATACCAACGAAGATGTACTTCGTAAAGTATGGGAAGAAATGACTCAAAAAAATACTCCTTTAATTGTTGAATTGCTGAAGAGTGTGAGCGAACAACCAGAATTTGAAGCTAATAAAGAAAACGGAAAAATAACGAAGAAAGAAATCACAGAGTTACGTAAATCTCTGACTCAAGATTCAGGTCGCCTTTACTCATCGGTAGACAACTTGGTGCAAGAAGTTTATTCAGCATGGCTGACTTTATACCAAAAAAGAAAAAAGCAGAAAGAAGGCAAAGAGTATTTTCTCAACAATATACTCAAAAGTGACATCGAGCTTGTAGAAGAGAGTAATTGTGATTTACAAATGCTACGGGCTAAAGCACAGGAAATCATTTCTAATCCACAAGATATTCTCAGGCAAATTACTATTGATAACTCCAATGATAAACCTACTAAATCTATTCAAAAACGGGTTAGGAAAAACAGTAATACTTCAAGTATTGATACAGCAAAAAATAATATTTTAACTTCTCAAGAAAAAACTACAGAAAAAAATATCTCAAAAAGCGTAATAGAGATTTTATATGAAATTCACAAAACAACACAGGATACAATAATACGCTGTGCTGTTGCTTACCTGATAAAGAACCATAATAAAATCAGTGATACAGAGGAAGATTTAAACAAATTAAAAGAGCGTCGTGCCGAGAAAGAAATAGAAATTAAACGCTTGGAGAAGCAGATTCAAGATAGCCGATTACCTAATGGTAGAGATATCACTGGAGCAAAATATCGTGAGGTATTTGATAAGTTAATAAATCAAGTGCCTGAAAATAATGAAGAGTTTGCAAATTGGATAGCTGACGCATCGAGGAAAATATCAAATTTGCCATATCCAATAGATTATTTATACAGCGATTTAACTTGGTATAAAGACCAACAAGGAAAGATTTTTGTTTACTTTAATGGTTGGTCTAAGTATCACTTTCAAATTTGTTGTAATAAACGCCAGCGTCATTTTTTTGAAAGATTCCTAGAAGACCATAAGGCTTGGAAAGAGAGCGAGAAAGGAGAAGTAAAACTCTCAGGGAGCCTAGTGACACTACGCTGTGTACAGTTGTTATGGCAACAAGGTGAAGGCAAGGGTGAACCTTGGAAAGTTAACAAATTATCTTTACATTGTACATATGATACTCGTTTATGGACAGCAGAAGGTACTGAAGAGGCGAGAAAAGAAAAGATAGATAAAACACAAAAACAAGTTGGACAAGCAGAAGAGACTGAAAATCTAGATGAACAGCAACAAAAACAATTGAAGAAAAATAAATCTTCATTGTCTCGACTGAATAATTCTTTCAATCGTCCTATTAAGCCAATTTATCAAGGTCTATCTAACATAATTGTTGGCGTTAGTTTTCATCCAGTTGAATTAGCAACAGTTGCTGTAGTTGATACAAGCACCCAAAAAGTCATAGCCTATAAGACAATCAAAGAGTTACTAGATGATTCTTTTCACCTATTAAGTCGTAGACGACGACAACAAGTACATTTCAGTAAAGAGAGGAAAAAAGCTCAGAAAAAAGATTCGCCTTGTAATCTAGGGGAATCAAAACTAGGGGAATATGTGGATAAATTACTAGCAAAGAGAATAGTGGAAGTCGCTAAGGAATATCAGGCTGGTTGCATTGTACTACCCAAATTAAAAGATATGAGGGAAATTCGCACCAGTGTAATTCAAGCAAAAGCTGAAACCAAGTTTCCAGGTGATGTCAATGCACAAAAATTATATGTCAAGGAATATAATCGCCAAGTACATAATTGGAGTTACAACAGACTTCAAGAATCCATAAAGTCAAAAGCTGCCGAATTGAAAATTAGTATTGAATTTGGTATTCAGCTATCTTATGACACTCTGCAAGCACAAGCGAGGGATTTAGCATTGTCTGCCTATCAATGCAGAATTCATACTATTGGTAGATAAAATTTCAACCTAAATATTGTACGATTTTTGATATTAAATCGGTGCCATCATATATGCTCTTTTGAGCCTTAACTGTGTGATGCAACAGTATCAGCCCCTGTGTGTAGATACTGTGGAATGGGTTAGTTTAACGCTTGGATAAGCGTATTCTTTCTGGCCCTGGTGGCTGCCAACTCTACCTGTGCGATCATCTAAGTGTTTGTTAGCAGTAATTGCTTGGGTAAGTAAATGCTGCTTTTAGATGAGAAAGGACTCGCACCGAGACGCATGGGAAGTATAAGGTGTTAGGGTTTCAAACAGCCCAGAACCTTAGCTCTTGACATCAAACTCTTTTAGCTTGGTGTTGGGTGCCAGAGCGGCCTGTATGATCTAAATCTTCGATTTTGATTTTACAGTGACTTTCTACCTCTTACTTTATAACAAAGTAAGGATACGGGTATACCGTCATGGTGGCTACCGAACTACCACCCCCTAATTTTTATTTTTGGCAAGTCAAAGCGGGGTCAAAATCCCCAGGGATCTGCCAAATTGCTCAAACTCTTGTCTTGACGGCATTCTATCAACTTCAGAACGAATCCAAGTTTATTTATTAGCGATAGAAAATTAGTTTTTAAGTAGACTTGTCAAAATCGCCTCTGGAAAGCAGTAAGGATAAGCGTTTGACAAGTCAGGGTTTCAATAACCCTCACAGCAGGTGCTGGGTTGAAAAATTAAATTTTACCTCTTCATATCGTATAATTATTTATTAGGGTGGTTTAAAAGGAGTGCTGCGATCGCACAGGTAAGGCAGCCAGTGTAGAGTAACTAAACCTCTGCTTGATTGGAAACAGCAAAGCTAAGGGGTAGTTATATGTTCTTAATTAGACTGCACACTAATTGCTTTAAAGCTAGATTTATTAGCAAGATAAAGTTGTCGGCTAGTATAGAAGCACTTACGAATTTGGGTTTGTTGTAATATCTTCAATTAGAGTCTGTAGTATACATCTAAATTTTTAAGTCTCATTTTGGACAATAATTCTTTAAAACTGGTTTCAACTCTGGACAATAATTCTTTAAAACTGGTTCTGAGTGCTGAAAGTCCCGAAAATACGTCACTTATGTCCCCTCAGTACATCAAAATGGACAAAAATTCTTTAAAACTGACAATAATAATTTAATGTACATGGAGAATAGGAGACTCGAACCCCTGACCTCTGCGGTGCGATCGCAGCACTCTACCAACTGAGCTAATTCCCCTAACAGTATTGTTAATACATTACCCTATTTTAACATTCAGTTATGCTGGTCTGGGGCTGTTTACCAGAAAATACTTGTTGTATTCGTTCTAGTTCTAATTCACTCAGGTAATCTACCGTCCAGTTACAGCAACGCTGGAGCATATGGAAGGGATAGGTATTAGCTACACCCACTACTTGCATCTGCGCGTGTTTTGCAGCTTGGATACCTGGGGGGGTATCTTCAATCGCCAAACATTCTGGGAGTTGCAGATTTAATTCAGGATATTCTTGATTGAGGCGTTTGACTGCTAATAAATACCCATCTGGCTGAGGTTTACTGGTGGTGATGTCATCACCGGCGACAACAACTGTAAAATATTCTGCTAGTTTGGCTCGTTCTAATACCAGTTCAATTTCCTGATGTAGCGCACCACTGACTACAGCTAGCTTGAGATGTTGGGAACGCACCTGATATATCAAGTCTTCTACACCTGGATATATAGGGAGTTTTTCTAGTTTCTCTAGTTCCAACACATAGGCTTCGGCTTTGCGGTGAAGTAGCTGGGTTAAGTATTCTTCACTAGCGACTCTACCACGATTGGCGAGTAATTCTTGAAAACAAGCGCGATCGCTCCGTCCTAATGAAGCTTGACGCTCTTGGACTTTCTGGGGTTGGAGATTTTCCTGAACGAGAATTTCATCTATCAGTTGTAGGTGGATGCGCTCATCGTTAATGATTACGCCATTGAAATCAAACAGAATTGCCTTTAAACTCATGCCGTTATATGCCAAAAGCTGGAGACTCTAGACCCTCCAAATCATTATTATCTATTGCTGGTCTATATTGTCTCACTTTTCCTTGAGTAGTTGCATCTGTTAATGGAATTGGTTTTACACCGCTAGTTACTTGATGTATCCACCAAACTTCTTCGGTTCGCACCGCCTCAAACCCCACCGCACCCATCCGCGCATCTACACTATCCGCCGCATACTCACGAATGTAAGGCTCTTCAAACACATTATTGAGCCAATCTAATTGACGCAGGGTTTTCTGATTCCCATCGAGAATTAATACTTGTCCACCGGCTACCAACAACCGGAAACATTCTTGGAGGATGGTTTGGGATACTACAACTGGTGTTTCATGAAATAGCAAAGTACCTGTCACTAAATCAAAGGAAGCATCTGGAAAGCTAGTTTTCTCAGCGTTTCCATGTCGCCAAATCATATCTAAACCCGCATCTTTGGCTTTATCTTCAGCTCTCACCAGCATATAGGGTGATAAGTCCAAACCGATGACTTCAGCTTCAGGGAAAGCTTGTTTTAACATCAAAGTTGTCGAACCTGTACCACAGCCTAAGTCAAGTATGCGACGGAGTTTGACTTGGACTGCATCAATTAAAGCTTGACGCACCCAGGTTTCATTGGGTGGTAGTACATATTCGGTAATGGGATCGTAGGTGACAGCTGCGCTAGGATTAAGATATCCCCCCTCAATGCCGTGAAAGTTTTGGCTTATGTAGTATGTAGGAATTGTCACATCAGCACGCCGGAAGCGATCGCTTTCTTTCTCCCAGTCGATACTTTTAGCATACCGATGCAATTTCTCTTCATCAATCAGAAAACGGACTACAGGCGATAAAAAGCTTTCCCAAATAGTATTTTGACGTGTCGCCATAGGTTTGAGTGAGGCTTGGTCATGGACTTTACAAATTGTAGTATATCTGGCAAAAGTCTGCTTTTTTTTGGCAGACTTAACTAGCCAGAAAGCAGGTTGACATTCAAATTCATTTATACTACATTTGTAACATATGGATAAAATTCACTCATCCAAAAAATGACAATTATTCTTTCCTATTTCACATTCCCCATTCTCTATTCCCTTTAAAAAAATGCCCTACGAAAAGTTAGAAATTAATACAAAATCACCCGTTTTATCTTGGGCAAATCACCCCTTGGGGTCTGAAGAAACCAAGATGGCTAAAAATGTGGCATCCCTACCTTTTGTATTTAAACACGTAGCATTAATGCCAGATGTTCACTTAGGAAAAGGTGCTTTAGTTGGTTCTGTAATTGCTACAGAAGAAGCCATTATTCCTGCTGCTGTGGGCGTGGATATTGGTTGCGGTATGAGTGCTATTAAAACATCATTTACTGGTGAACAATTAGAAGGCAAACTCAAGAAAATTCGCCTTGATATTGAAGCAGCAATTCCCACAGGTTTTAACGAAAATAAAGATGTCGAAAAATCTGTTACTAATTGGCAACGTTGGCGAGATTTTCAAGACTTGCATCGTGGTGTGCAAGACTTACAAAGCAAAGCGATGAAACAAATGGGTTCTCTTGGCGGGGGTAAAAGATTGCCCCTTACTGTAGTAATACAGTAATCAAAACTCGTCCAAATCGGTGAAGGCTGAGATTGCTAATACCGAGGGAAGCGGTAAAACGCCCTGTAGAGAGCAGAGGGACTTGGGCATCCTAAATAATTTAGGATGAAGGTGTGCTCCGAACTATACCGAAGAGGAAGGTATAGAATCAAGCAGAAATGACTTGATCGATTGCGATTTTAAGATATGATATTGTAGTTTCATGCAATCTACTAATATCACTCTCGAAAACCCCTATTATGCCTACTTGTTTGGCTTCATTCAAACTGATGGTCATCTATATAATAACACTCGCGATCGCGGATGCTTAAGTATAGAGATTAACAAGCAAGATGAACACATACTTTGGGCTTTCCAAAATCTCATACCATTTAACTCCTCAATTACTGAACGTGTACGCACAACTAACTTTAGTAGCGATAACAAAACAGTTATTTGGAGAGTTTATGATAAGCGATTTCGAGATTATCTTGAATTATGGGGTTTACCGAATGGGAGTAAATCACAGTTAATAAAACTTCCTAGTTGTCGGTTTTCTAAAGTTGATTACTTTCGAGGACTGATAGATGGAGATGGTTCTTTAGGACTTACTTCAAAAGGCTTTCCTTTTTTATCTCTGGTTACATCTAGCTCATATATTGCTATTGGATACATAGAATTTATTAACCAGATGACAGGACAAGTAAAGACATCTACTAGAAATACTAGAGATAGGGTTTATAACATAGTGGTTTACAAGGAAGATGCTCAGACATTAGTAAGGCAGTTGTACTATAATAATTGCCTAGCTTTATCTAGAAAAATAATCAAGGCTAGAGAAGTGCTAAGTTGGAGTCGTCCGGCTGATATGACAAGAGTGAAACATAGAAAGTTATGGACACTCGAAGAAGATCAGTTTATAACTAACCATTCGATTGAGTGTTCTATGAAAGTGCTTAGTAGAAGTCGAAATAGTGTAGAAATGAGACTATGGAGACTGAATAAATTAAGCAAGCAATCAGTAACAAATTGAATCACTTCATTGAAGTTTGCCTAGATACAGAGAACCAAGTTTGGCTGATGTTACATTCCGGTTCACGCAACATTGGTAATAAACTTGCCCAGTGTCATATTAGTACAGCTAAGGAATTAGCGAAGATGGCAGGTAATCATTTACCTGATCCAGATTTAGCCTATTTTATAGCTGGCACACCAGAATTTAAAGCTTACTGGAATGATTTACAATGGGCGCAAAATTATGCACGAGTAAATCGTGATGTGATGATGACACGTTTCCAGCGCATTATGGAAAAGCATCTAGCAGGAGGAAAGGCAATTAAACCTTTATTGCAGGTAAATTGTCATCATAACTACGCTGAGAAAGAAATACATTTTGGCGAGGATGTCTATGTAACTCGCAAAGGTGCAGTCCGCGCAGATAAAGAAGATTATGGCATTATTCCTGGTTCAATGGGAGCAAAATCTTTCATTGTCAAAGGTAAAGGTAACGCACATAGTTTTTGTTCTTGCTCTCATGGTGCTGGTCGTTTAATGTCGAGGAATAAAGCTAAAAATGTCTACACTCTTGATGATTTAATTGAGCAAACTAAAGGCGTAGAATGTCGCAAAGATACTGAAGTTTTAGATGAAATTCCTGGTGCTTATAAACCTATTGAGCAAGTCATGGAAAATCAATCAGATTTAGTGGAAGTTGTAGCCACACTCAAGCAAGTTGTTTGTGTAAAAGGTTAATTCCAATGTTTGTAGTGAGGGCTAAAGCCCTCATTCTTACCAAAGATTATTTATACAGTAAACATTAAATTGTAGGGTGTGTTAAAACAGAGCGTAACGCATGAAAGAGAGGTGTGTTACGGCTAATTTAGCCTATCTCAAGTCCTCAAGTTCTTGCATAGCCGTAACACAACGGCAATAAAGCCGGAGGAAAATCCACACCGCTTTTTGCCTCCCCTACTTAATATTTACTTTAAAATCACCTTTTAGGGTACTTCAATCGTAATCAAAGCATTTTCTGGTAAGTATTTTTTGTAACATCCTTCATCCGCCAGCACTAAAACCAAGCGTAAAGGATAATCTGGCGGTACTTGTAAATCCGCCCAAGGTACTGCCAATTCTAAACAGTTTTCAAAAGCAACTTGAGCGCGACTGCTGCGGGAATGCCATTGATAATTATCTCCAGCTTCTCGAAATTGCACTGATTGGGTGAGTAAATTAATTGCTAAATGGTGGTGATAAAGGTAATTCAGGGGGGCTGTATCCGGCACATCTGCCAAAGGAATGGGGCTGTTGTGCATGGTTCTATCGGGATAGAACCACAGCAAATTTAACTCTGCTGGTAAGTCTTTGCCTGGTGCAACACCACTTTTAAAGTCCAACCGTAAATAGAAATTGAGGTGATCAACTCCATACCAAAGACGCTGAATGGTGCTACTGACGTGCATTGTTCCCCGCGCACCGCCAATTTCTATGCGTCCGGCTTTGTCCCAGTCTTGTTCATCACCTTTACCGTCAATCACAGGATGAATAAAACTTTCAGGCGAATGGTCTGTCCTGGCTTCGTGAACCTCAACGGCGTGTCTGAGATATGGGGGTATCGGTTCATTTAATGCTTTGTAGATACCGCACAGATGTTCACGAAATAATTGGTCAAAAATGGCATCTTGATTAGAAGAATGTCCTTCACCAAACCACCAAAACCAGTCAGAACCTTCGGCAGCATATAAAGCTTCCCACGCTTCAGGGTTGTTTTCTTCTGTCGCTTCGGGATGGCTGGCTAGCATCGCTCTAGCTTCGGTGAGGTATTCCCAAGCGCGGTTTTTAGCAGGATCACCAATCCATGTAGTAAAGCTGCCATCGACCCAAGAACCGCTATGTAGCTGCTCTCCGGGGATGGTGGCTGTAGCGGGGAATTGTTCGAGGAATTCGGAGACGGTAACAAGTTTGATGTTGGGTTCGTTGCTTAATCGTTGATATAAAGCTTCTAAGAAGGGTTTGCCATCTTGGGGATAAAACTCCCAACAATTTTCTCCATCCAAAGCAATGGTAACTAACCAAGGTTGTTCGCTGGGACGTTCTCTTTGCATTTTCGCGATCGCTTCTAGATGTCCCACAAGATCAGCTGCGGCTTGTTTTGCTGGCATTGACCCATAGGTAAAACCAATTAAATCTGATAATCTGTGGTCACGAAAGACAATGGCTAAATCGCCGGCTGGGGTTGTCAGGCGATAGGGCTTATACATCAATTCGGGTTCTAGGACATTTCCCGCGCCATCCCGATGGAAAAAGTGTCTTAATGTCCACCCCAGAACCGCTTCATCGGAACAAATCCAGTTAAATCCCTGTTTAATAATATACGGCAGGATTTCTGGGCTGACTGACTGTTCTGAAGGCCATAAACCCCTGGGTTCTTGTCCAAATCTTTCTTTATATAATTCCCAAGCTTTACGCAAGTGGCGAGGAATATCTTCAGCCCACTGAAAGCGAGACTCTGGTAGTGCCATATGTGGCACTGCAACCCGTCCAGAGTTGGTATCAGCTAGCAAGGGCAAAATTGGGTGAGTATAGGGTGTAGTGGTAACTTCCAATTGCCCTGATGCTTGCATCTTACGATGTTGGGGGATGATGCGACTGAGGATATCGCGCTGTTTGGAGTAAATGCGCTGGCGATCGCTTAATCTAAAATTACGCCCTTGCTCTAACCAAGCGGCAATTTCTGGGTCATCCCAAAACAGGGGATCTATCCATGCCAAATTATGCCATGCCAGCAAATCACCATACTCAGCCAAGCCCCAATTAGCTAAACACCAAGATTGTCCTTGTTCTTGCCTTTGATAATACAACTCGGCATAGCGGGGATGGGGATCAATTAAGGTGTGGTGATTAGCATCAAAAAAGTGTTGAATGATAAATTCTTTTTGCTGCTGAGTCAGTTGTTCCGTGGGTGTCAAACTGGCTTTCAGGTAAGGGTCAAAAGCAGTCCCAGCAATATAATCTTCTAGTTGCAAGATTAAAGATGGCACTAAATTCACTGTTTGGTGTAATTTAGGGTATTTTTCGAGAATTAACACCAAATCCAAATAATCTTTTGTGCCGTGTAACCGTACCCAAGGCAGACGATATTGTTGACTTGAAGATGTTGAAATGCCGTTGCCAGGAGATTTGTACAACGGCTGATGTTGATGCCAAACAAAGGCTACATAGAGTGGATGAGACATATTATCTAATTAGGGATTGGGTATTGGATATTGGGCATTGGATATTGGGCGTTGGAAAGAGACAAGATAGACAAGGTTGCGGGGGGAGACAGGGTAGAATCGCTTCCTTGTTCTCCTTGTCCTCCTTGTCTTCCTTGTCCCCAATCCCTAGTCCCCAGTCCCTAGTCCCTCATCCCTAGTGCCTAAATGATTTGCTCAACTTCAGCAATTTCGGGAATCATTTCCCGCAGACGACGTTCAATACCCATTCTTAGGGTCATGGTGGAACTAGGACAAGAACCACAAGCACCTTGCAGCCGCAGCTTGACAATAGGCCCATCAAGCTCTACAAGTTCCACGTTGCCACCATCGGAGATCAGATAAGGACGCATTTCATCCAAGACTGTTTCAACGTTTTCAACTGTTAATTCCATCGTGTGATACCTAGTAAGTTAACAATGGTGATAAGGAATTAATGTGTAGTAGTGCTAAAGTCTACTACAAACCCATGCTCCAAAATGTTATTTTTTGGCTTTATTAAATCGATCCTAGATCCAATTGTCACTAGATTGCCTTTTATCCAGAGTTTAGCAAATAGTCAGGCCTAACCAAAGGAGCAAGGGAGCAGAGGAGAAAAATTTTGGCTTTCCCTGCATGGGGTTTTCAGGGGAAAAACATTTATTTCAAGATACGAAGCAGGTTCGCTTAGGGTCTCCAAGAGAGATAAGCCTTACTTGAGGTGGGAATATTGTAGTGATTCCCCATTTTTGAAGAGTTTGCAGAAGCTACCCCAACCTCGCGGTCGGGGCTACTTTTGCTACACCCCTTGCACTAAATAAATATTACCAGTATCTGCAACATTATGGTTGCCAATTTGGCAAAAACTCCTTTTTAGGCAAGTGAGTAATGATATTTTGCCGCGCGAGGGTTGTTTTCAGGAAAGTAGTATACTTAACTCTTTTCCAAATTGCCATTTTTGCTACTGATTTGTTACTCAAGCAGGCGTAGAATCACTGAATAGATTTCTGTAGGCATCAGCAGTTTCCGTTTCCATCCCAAAACCTCCTGCTTGGACATGACGGAGTAGCGATTGAATGATTGGCATCGCAATACTCATACCGAATAAGGCATTGAAACCTGCAACAACCACTGGTGCTGACAACACAACCGTAAATTCTGGGAATAAAGCTAACACAGCCACTAATAGCAGAAAAACAATAGGTGTAGCAATGCCAGCTGTCTTTACAGCTTCTAAAACTAAATTTTTATATTCTTCAACAGTAATATCGCCTCGATAAAGATCCAAGGAGTATGAAATTGCTGTTACCGTAACTTGAGTGAGAATAGCAGTTCCTGTGGCAGTGATTCCCAATCTAGCAATTGTGCCGGAGTTGCTAATAATAGAATCTACTGCATTGTAAACCCGAATATAAAACTGTTCCCCAACCGTCATAACTTCGGCACCGCGACGAAGATTATCAATACCTACTTCCCATACAATGTTGTCAGCACCATTTGACCCACCTTGGGAGCGTGGGATGATATGACTACCATGTTTGTCACTAAGAAATTCACGAATAGTTCGTTCGTTAGCCCCCAGCTTTGATGTGCCGGGGATTTTCTCAAAAAGTTTAATTACGTCTGCATCAGAGCGGGGGAAATCGTCTACTCTCAGACCAGCACGATACCTTAATCTATTCGCAATCTTTGGCATCTCTAATGCTAATTCCGTAGCCGTCCTGGGCAAGTTTTGCAAAGCATCAGCTATGGCTAGACTCGTAGTAGACACACTAATAGCAGTTCCTTCAAATCCTTTACTCACATTTTGTACAGATTGAAACCCTTGCTGTGCTGTTGCAGGCAAATCAGTAATTGCATTAATACTTAAAGTGGTAATCTCTACAGTAGTATTTTTGATTCCATCAAGTACCTCTTCTATTCCCTTTACTGTATTAATTGTGGCTTCTGTAGCTTTATCTCTAAGAGTATCTGCTAAATTTTGTGCTTGGTTGATGAAATCCATATTTTAGTAACCTGTCGTTTTTACTACTGAGTATTTAGCCCAGCTTCTCACTTTAAAACGAAGTTGATTAACCCTAAATCTGCGGTAGGAAATATCAGAGCAATCTCAATCTGCAAAATTGGGTGGAATACAACAGTCCGGGTAAGAGCGATGGCATCACCGCAAAAGCGTAGCTGATGGGCTACGCTTTTGTGGTTATGATCTCGCTATTCAATCAATTTGCATTTGTGTTTGTTCAGTTGTCAAAGAGCGAATCAACTCTCGAATAACATCTGTTGATGGTCGTCCTGTCGTTGAGCAATATTTTTCCAATTTTTCTACTTCACCTGATGTGAGATTGATTGTCAATCGTTTAACAGCCCATTTCTTATTCATGAAGTAGCAACCTATACTTTTAAATACTTCTCTAATATCAATCATCTAAGCTGTTATAACTATGATAAATCTAATGATATTCATTTCAAGAAGTTATTAAGAAAATGCTACTAATTTTAAACCTATAATGAAGAGTCTCAATAGATGTTAAATTATGAGCTTAGATAAACAAGCCAAGTGTCATCGTCCTTAACGGGTGACAAGATGGCTAAACAGCTTGTTTCATAAGGGATAGAGCCTGAAAGCCGCGTTGAAAAAAGAGGCGTTTATGAGGCTTGAGTGCGATTAAGTTCAGAGCTAAATCAGCCCATAATTCCTTGGCATATATCCATAGTTGTCCGTAGAGAGCAAAGCTAAAATTACTCTGACGTGGGTACTTATCCTGATGTTGTTGAATACGTCCGGCATAAGTTTCTATACTTAATTGTTTCATCCGTTGACCGTGCATAGTGGCTAAACTATAAGCAATCACAATCAATAAAACTAAAGCTAAAAAACGAGTCTCATTTACTTTAGTATCTTCTAGATTATAACCACCAGTTTTACAATCCTTGAAGAATTGTTCAATTCCCCATCGGCATCTATAGAGACATAAAGTTTGTTGAATATTTGGCAGATTCATTAAACATATTGCAGTCAATCTTTTAGGTAAAGAGAAGCGTGTCAAACGGGGAATAAAAAATAAACAGTTTCTCGCTGGGTTGGATAACAATTATTTATCAAGAGTGGTTCTTCCGGTAGTTTTATGGTGATTATTAAAATCAACTGAATTATAAGGACTA
>NZ_CAWUDL010000038.1:0-62148 GCF_963920945.1 Anabaena sp. CCY 9402-a | reverse complement strand
AAGCATCTGTGTTCTACTCAGAATGACAAATAGTAAATCTGTCATGCTGACGCAGCAAGCATCTCACTCCCTCACCTCAGTCATGAGATTCTTCGTTCCACTCAGAATGACAAATAGTAAACCTGTCATACTGACGCAGGAAGCATCTGTGTTCTACTCAGAATGACAAATAGTAAATCTGTCATGCTGACGCAGGAAGCATCTCAATTCCTCTCCTAGTCATGAGATTCTTCGTTTCACTCAGAATGACAAATAGCAAACCTGTCATGCTGACGCAGGAAGCATCTCAATCATACCAACCCGTACTTAAATCCTTCCACTCAGGATTTACAGACTCAATCAAAGCAATTTTCTTCTCACGCAACCAACCTTTTATTTGCTTTTCTCGAGCGATCGCAGTATTTACATCCGAAGTGTCTTCAAAATAAACTAAATTAGTAATATTATATTTTTGGGTAAAACCAGGAATTATTTTTTGTTTATGTTCGTAAACACGTCTATTTAAATCATTAGTCACACCTGTATAAAGTGTTTTTGAGTTATTTGTCATTATATAAATATAATAATTATTCATATTTTTTAACTACTTTGATGATTTTAGATTCTTCCTGCGTCAGAATGACAACCGCCTGACTCGTCAGAATGACAACCGCCTGACTCGTCACAATGACAACCACCTGACTCGTCACAATGATAACCGCCTGACTCGTCACAATGATAACCGCCTGACTCGTCACAATGATAACCGCCTGACTCGTCACAATAATAACCGCCTGACTTGTCACAATGACGATCGCCTGATGGTCATCAAGTACGATCGCATTCAGATTACGCAATAACTTATCACCTCAATCAAGAGGGTCAAAACGATTTACTAGTATTGCTAAGGGAATCATTGGTAAGCCTACAAGCAGACAAATTAACCATTGTTGTAAGTTCAGTGGCGCAGTAGAAAATAAACGATTCATCAAGCTCCATTGACTGAATATAATCTGTAAAATGATCGCACAAGCAATGCCAATTCCCATGACGGAAGCATCGCTGAATGTTTGTCTAATTCCCCGCAGTTGATTAATGATAGCCATTCCTAATTGACTAATACTTAAAAGATAAAATAATCTCCCAGCGACTAACGCCTGAATTGCCATTGTCCGGGCTAAAGGGATATCGCCTGTAGTTTGTCGCATCCATTCAAATACACCAAAAATCAAAATCCAGTTAAAGATAGAAATTGCCAGGATACGCTTAATTAAACTGCGGGAAAGTAAGGGTTCGCGGGGGCTACGCGGCTGACGTTGCATTACGTGTGGTGACTTAGGCTCAAAGGCTAAGGGTACAGTCATGGCGATGGAATTTACCATATTGAGCCACAGCACTTGTAAAGATAAAATTGGTAATACTCTAGCCAGTAGGACACTAATTAAAATTGTCATTGATTCGCCACCATTGACAGGTAGGATAAAGGCGATCGCTTTCAATAGGTTTCGATATACAGTCCGCCCTTCTTCTATCGCCGCTTCTATAGAGGCAAAATTATCATCTGTCAAAATCATGTCTGCGGCTTCTTTGGCTACCTCCGTACCCGCACCCCCCATTGCAATCCCGATTTCTGCTTGTTTTAAGGCTGGTGCATCATTGACACCATCCCCAGTCATGGCGACAATTTCGCCTTTAGATTGCAAGGCTTCCACGATGCGGAGTTTCTGTTCTGGTGCAACACGCGCAAATACAGCCCCGTCTTCTATAGCGGTAGCCAGTTCTGATTTATCCATTTGGGCTAGTTGGCTACCTGTGAAAGCCAGAACTTGACCATTTTGATTAAAGCCCATCCGTTCCGCGATCGCTTGTGCAGTTACCACATGATCGCCTGTAATCATTTTGACTTGAATACCAGCATTTTGACAGGCTGCTACGGCGGCGATCGCTTCTGCTCTAGGCGGATCGATCATTCCTTGCAATCCCAAAAAAACCAAATCTGCTTCGATATCTGCATGATCCAGTTCATCTTGAGCAGCTGAGACAGATTTTTTGGCAAAAGCCAGCACCCGTAAACCCTGATGCGCCATTGCATCAACTTTTTGATGTATGTTTTCCGGATCTACAGAAGCTAGATTACCCTGAGTATCTAAGGTTTGCTGACAACGTTTGAGAATCGCCTCGACTGAACCTTTAAGATAGATAGTCCTCACACCTGAAGCATCTTCATGCAACGTTGCCATGTATTGAAACTCAGACTCAAAGGGGATAGTATCCAATCTGGGCATTTCTTGTTCTAAGGTGCGGCGTTCCAGTTCTCCTTTATTTGCAACAACTATCAATGCTCCCTCAGTGGGATCACCAACAACCTGCCATTGTTCTTCCTTGTATTCTAAGTGTGAGTCATTACATAACAACCCCGCTTTCAGACATTCCGCTAAAACAGGATAATTGCGCCAATCTATTGGCTGTTCCTCGGATAAAATTTCTCCTTCTGGAATATAGCCTGTACCAGTGACTGTATATTGTTCCCCACCTGCATAAATTGCCTGTACAGTCATTTGGTTTTCAGTTAGTGTTCCAGTCTTATCAGAACAGATAACTGTAGCACCTCCGAGGGTTTCCACGGCTGGTAACTTCCGCACGATCGCATGACGGCGTGCCATGCGAGATACACCTATAGCTAATGTCACTGTGACTACAGCAGGCAACCCTTCAGGAATTGCACTCACAGCAAAGGCTATCGCCGCTTCAAACATTGCTGGCCATGAATTACCATATCCCAACCCAACAGCAAAGGTCAGCGTAGCGATGCCGAGAATAATATATAGTAGGGTGCGGCTAAATTTATCAAATTTCCGCGTTAGGGGAGTTTTTAAGCTCGTACCTTGCTCCATTAGTTGGGAGATACGCCCAGTTTCTGTAGCTTCACCAATAGCAACTACAATGCCTTTACCAGTGCCAAAGGTTACAAAGCTGCCAGCGTAAGCCATATTAATGCGTTCGGCTAAGACTGCATCTTGATCGAGTGGTTGGGTGTTTTTTTCCACCGCCACCGACTCACCCGTGAGTGCTGATTCATTAACTTGAAGATTGCGGGATTGTACAAGACGCAAATCTGCGGGTACTTTATCGCCAGAAGCGAGTAAGACAACATCCCCCGGTACTAACTCCTGGGAGGGAACTTGTACCTTTTGACCGTTGCGGAGGATAGTTGCATTGGTTTCTACTGAAGAAGCTAAGGCTGCGATCGCGCTTTCGGCTTTTGATTCTTGAATAAAACCAATAATAGCGTTAATTAGGGTTACGCCCCAAATTACCCCAGCATTTACCCATTGTCCAATGAAGGCTTTGATTGCACCTGCAATGATCAATATGTACAACAACGGTTGGTTAAATTGTAATAAAAACCTCACCAATGGACTTTTTCCAGGTTTAGCTTTGAGTTCATTAGCACCAAAACGTTCCCGTCGTTTTGTCACTTCATTGGGTGTCAAACCTGCTTCTATATTGGTGTCTAAATTTTGCGCCACTTTTGATGCAGACAAGTTATGCCATTGCTGTGGCTGTATTGTATTTTGATTTGTTGCTGTCATTTTATTGGCCTAAAATTTTCCCATAGGCGGAATGTTAGCCATTTGGTTGTTAGCTAATCAATTTAAAATTATCGGCAATAAATATGATGGAAAAGTGACAGGAATCAGTTTAAGTGGCGTATTGTTCGACGCGCCAAGGTTGCCAAGCTTGTTGTATAACTTTAACATCACCCTGAGTTACAGAAGCATCCCAAAGGGTGATATTACCCTCACGCCAAAACTTTAAATCCACCAAAGCATGATTAATTTCCAGCTTACGGAGGGTGATGTTAGGCAACCATTCCGGTAAATATGGGTCAACGTAAAGCTGGCTATTGGGTGCATCTGCTTGTATACCCAGCATCGCTTGCAAAAGATGAAACACCGATGCAGCCGCCCAAGCTTGTGGTACGTTTGCTTCTATATAAGGGACTGGAAATGCTCCCAATTCTTGCTCAATTCCCGCATAGAGTTCTGGTAAACGGTAACTAGCAAAATATTTAGCAGCATCAAAAATGCCATTCGCTACCTGCGCCGCTTCTTGAGCAAAACCGTAGCGTTTAAATCCCATTGCAATCATACCGTTATCATGAGGCCAAACTGAACCCAAATGGTAAGAGAAGGGATTATATGCAGAGTTCTGGGTGGAAATTGTGCGAATACCCCAGCCACTCCACATATCTGGCTGCATGAGGCGTTGGACTACACGCGCTGCACGTTCACGACTAACGATACCACTCCACAGACAATGACCAGGATTGGAAGCAATAGTCCGAACGGGTTGTTTTTCAGGGTCAAGGGTGAAGGCGTAGAAGCCTAAATCTTCACACCAAAATTGCTGTTCAAATTTTGTTTGTAGTTTGGCTGCTTTAGTACGTAGTTCACTAGCATAGTTACTTTCTCCCAAAACAGCGAAAACTTCTGCCATTCGCATATAGGCATCAAAAGCATAGCCTTGGAGTTCACACAAAGCTTTAGGAGCATCTACTTGTCTACCATCAGGATAAGCGATCGCATCACCGGAATCTTTCCAACTTTGATTTTCCAATCCCTGTGAGGAGCGCATTTGATATTCCTGCAAGCCGTCGCCATCAAAGTCGCCGTACCGCTCAATCCATTCTAAACAACGCCGAGCGACATCCCGATAGTTTTGTAACAACGACTCATCACCTAACCACTTCCAAGCTTCATGCAACGCAATTAAAAACAAAGAAGCAGTATCAGCAGCACCATAATAGGGGGAGTGCGGTATTTTATTAAAATACGCTAGTTCACCCATGCGAACTTCGTGCAGAATTTTACCTGGTTCAGCATCCCGCCAATCATCCCTATCTTGCGCCTGAAATTCTGCCAGTTTTTGCAACGTACCCCTGACGAAACCAGGATGCACAATCATATTTTGTAGGCTCACAATCAAACTATCACGACCAAATAAGGTGACAAACTTGGGTACACCCGCCGCAGGTATCCAAGTATCCCCAGTAAATTTGTAATCATACAGGCGCAACGCCCCCAAATCTTCTATTGATTGGTGGTACAGTCGATTAATATCTTCATCAGAAGAAGTAACATCAGTAACATTGTCTCGCCATTGTTGTTGTACCTTATCCAAACCTGTCTCAATAGCTGCTGTGTAAGATAAGTCTACGGGCTTGCGAACGTGTTCGTTATCTGCCAAGGTGTAAAAGCAACAAGTATTCCAACTAGCACCAGGTTCTAAGGTAATCTCAAAAATAATCCGCCCATTGCCATAATGCGGCTCTACTGGACAGTTGGCTAAACGATAGCTAAGACAACGGAAAAAATCATCATTGCTGTAGGTTGTGACAAGTTCACTCTGCTCCCTATGCCATTGAGTTTCAATTTGTCCACGACGTACAATATTTTGAGACTCAACCTCAAAGATATCAGCAAAGTCTGAACGCAAAGCAATTTCTAAATTGAAATGAACCTTTTTCAGTCCATAGTTGGTTAGTTGTAACTCTTCGCGGATACCTTCACTAGCAACCCGACTAATCATTAATGATAGAGTACCTTGAGCATATGACCCATCATCAGTAGTAAATTCTGGGTTAATCAGATAAATTCGCGCTGCATAATAAGCAGTTGTTGTAGAGGTCAGACGTATCCAATTTTTACCGTTAATATAACAAGCGTAGTAACACAAAAACCGCGTATCATCTGCAAAAATCCCCTGAGAAGTTTCAGGCTTTATACTGCCGTCTAAATTAGACACCATAAAGGTTCTGCCGTGATTAATTGTTAAATTTGGAGAACCAACATTTATTCTCATGGTTTTATTTGATCAACAATATTTTTATAGATAAATAATTTATGTAATTAATAAACACAGATTTTTTCCAAATATCCTAGAAATTATGGCAGTCTTTGTAATGTAGAGATGCTAACTTATAACACCTCTACAATCGTGTTGCACTTGTGAAATTTTTTATGGGACAGCAGGGGTCGGATCTGGAGTTACAGTTGGCGGAGTTTCAGGTGGGACTGCGGGTACAGGAGTCGCAGGTGGTGGTGCAGTTGTTGGGGTTTGAGTAGCAGGTTCACAAGCTCCAATCAATACACTTAATCCAATACTTGAAGCTAGCAAAATGAAGTTTCGGTTCATGATACCTCTTGTAAAAATGTACATGGAAAAGCTAGTACGGCCGTGAAATCAACGAATTTTGGTTGTTGGATTTTGGATGTCAGATTTTCTTCAATCTAAAATTGGCATGGTCAAAAGTCAAAAATCTGATAAAAATAATGGTTGTTCTATTTACGCCATGCTTTACTAAATAATGTCTACTGAAGTATGACAAAATCAGCTTTTCAAAGACGTGATTTATCCTGAAATATTTTGTAAAATTTTACATCTGCCCTTGGTTGTAGCGTCAAGGGTTAAAATAAAACTAAGCTTGTAACGCTGTTTCTCTTTCGCTTACAACTACTGGCAGAATTTGTTCACCAAAAACTTCGATAAACCTCTGCTGTTCTTTGTTGACGTTGTGCAGATAAATTTCCTCAAAACCTAGTTCCACGTATTGCTGTAACCACTCGATATGTCTTTGGGTTTCAGATGAAATCCGTACATATTCATACATATCCTCCGGTTTGATAAATTGTGCCGCCGCATCAAATTGCTGAGGATTCTGGAGGTTTGCTAATACTGGACTTTGAAAAATGTTAGTCCGCCACTGTTCATAAGCACCTCTGAGGGCAGTTTCTTCATCTTGAGCGTAGGAAAGTTGAACTTTGAGGTACATCGGCTTATTTTTGCCGCCACCTCTTTGAAAAGCATCGACTACGGCTTTTAATTTTTTGTAGGGGTGAGAAATTGTAATGAGTCCATCTGCCCATCCCCCCAGCCACTCGGCGGTTTCTGGTGTAATGGCTGCGCCAATAATTAACGGTGGAACTTCTGGACGAGTATAAAGTTTTGCTTCTTCTACCCGCACTAAACCATGATGAGTGACAGTTTTTCCCGCCCAAAGAGTGCGAATGATATCAGCACATTCCTTAAGGCGGACATTGCGTTCAATTTTGCCCGGCCAGCGATCGCCTGTGATTTTTTCATTCAAGGCTTGACCACTTCCCAAGGCTAACCAAAACCGCTTAGGAAACATTTCCGCCAGAGTCGCTGCTGCTTGAGCAATAATTGCCGGATGATAACGCTGTCCGGGGGCGCAAACTACCCCAAAGGTAAGTGGTACTGATTGCATAGCTGCACCTAGCCAAGACCAAGCAAAACCACTTTCTCCCTGGCGCACACTCCACGGCTGAAAGTGGTCTGAGGAAGATACACGCTCAAATCCTGCTCGGTAGGCAGCTTGTACGTATTGTAAAAGCTGACTCGGTTTAAATTGTTCGTGGGAGGCATGATAACCAAACTTTGCCATAACTACTCCTCCTATCAAAACTAAGTGGGAGAGTGAAAACCTCATCCCAAATTAGATAACGATTGAGAAGTTTTTCTTTATTGCTGAGGATAGAAAAAGACTACTACTTCTAGGGTGATTTTATCTAGATTTTAAATCAGCGATCGCACCTTTGGTCATGGCGGCAATGGCTTTATCGGTAGCTTTCGGTAAATGATAATATTTACCGCCGGCTGTTTGGGCTAATTCCTTAGCAAAACCAGTGGAGACGAATTTACTCTCAGTATCAATAACTAATAGCTGCATCCCCAAGGCGCGAACTCTCGCCGCAATTTCTAGCAATTCCCCCTTGATGTCTGGTTTTTCTCCCGGTTCTTGGGGTTCGCCTAAAGAACGAGACAGAGGAATATTACCTCGTCCGTCGGTAATTGCCACAACTACCACTTGCCCAATATCTCCACTCATGCGCGCATTTAAACCCACGCGTACAGCTTGAGTTAACCCATGTGCGAGGGGTGAACCGCCACCACAGGGTAATCTTTCTAAGCGGTTGCGTGCTAAGGCTATGGAACGGGTTGGCGGTAATAATACCTCTGCTTGTTCTCCCCGGAAGGGAATCAATGCTACTTGGTCGCGGTTTTGATAGGCTTCTGTCAACAGTTGCATAACTGCACCTTTGGCTGACTGCATCCGGTTCAAGGCCATAGAACCTGAAGCATCGACCACAAACACCACTAAAGCCCCGGCTTTGCGTACCAAACGCTTGGCGCGAATGTCGCCCTGTTCCACAATCACCTTCTTGTCTGGGTGTCTCTCCCGTCGGGCTTTTTGATAGGGTGCAGCCGCCCTCAAGGTGGCATCTACGGCGATGCGGCGGACTTTACCTTTAGGTAACATCGGCTTGATATAGCGTCCCCGGTCATCGGAAAAGATAATGCTGCGACTTCCAGATTTACCTTGACGCTGCGCCATTTGAGCAAAGTACAGCACACTTTCATCTAGGATTACCCCTTCCGGGTCAAAGATAAATTCTTCCGGGATGCTGGGGGGTTCTTGGTCTTCTGGTTCGTCTGGTTGGTCTTCTTGATCTTCTTTGTCTTCTTCTTCCTCTTGTTGGTCTTCTTCTGATTCGTCCTGGCTTTGTGGTGGTGGGGGTGGTGGTGGCGGTGCTTGGTCTGGTGGTGGTGACTGGACAACGGTCGCCCGTGGGACAATAACTAACTCTACAGCCCGGCGTAAGTCGTCAGCATTAACCGTTGACCTACCATCCAAAGCCGCAGCCGCTTTCGCTACCCGCACAGCAAATAATTCCGCCCGATGTCCCTGGACACCGCCGCGCAGGGCTTCATCTACTAGGTAAGCTATTTGTTCGCGGGTGATAGTGACATCTTTTAACCATTCCCGCGCCAGGAGAATTTGAGTTTTTAGCGAGTCTAAATCTTCGCTATATTGTTGGAGAAATTCTTGGGGTGACTGGGAATAAGCGATCGCTTGCTCAACGGCCTCTACCCTTTGATCTAGACCGAGAACACCGTCAGCAGAAAGTGCGATCGCAATTCTATCTAATAAATGCTCCCGCAATGCCCCTTCTTCTGGGTTATAGGTGGCAATAAACAAAGATTGGCAAGGATGCTGAAAGCTGATTCCTTCCCGTTCAATTTGGTTACGTCCTTCCGACAGGACTGTTAATAGCTGATTGGATATCTGGTCATCTAATAGATTGAGTTCATCCACATACAAAACGCCTCGGTTAGCGGTGGCGAGTAACCCCGGCTGAAAGATGGTGTCTCCTTGTTTGACCGACTGTTCCACATCCACAGAACCGAGGAGGCGGTCTTCAGTTACACCGAGGGGAATTTGGATAAAAGGCGCAGGGATAATTGCTGTCGGGACATCCTGAATATCTTTATCGGCGTACTCTGCCAAAAGATAATCATCCCATGTTTCTGGGTGGTTAGGGTCGCAGTTACTCAGCGAATCTTGAACAACTTCAATCGGTGGTAACAGCGCGTGGATAGCCCGCGCCATAACAGATTTTGCCGTACCGCGACGGCCTGCGATCGCTACTCCTCCCAAACCAGGATCGACTGCTGCTAACAGCAAGGCTAATTTAATGGCTTCTTGACCGACAACAGCCGTCAAGGGAAAAGCGGTAATTGTAGGGTTGATAGTAGGCGCAGGCATGGTTTGCAAATGATTATAAAGGCAGGAGGCAGTTTTAATACGAACTGAGAACTGATATTTTTACTCAGCACTCATTACTCAGCACTTTCAAGTTAGTCTCGGCTTTTAGCATATCAATTTCTGGCATATTTAGAATAAGGGTTATAGGAATGAGGGCTTTGTGTTGCCCTTGGGAGCAAAATTTATGAGTATCGCTCAAGCTAAACGCTTCACACTGGGTGAGTACCACAAACTCGCGGAATTGGGCTTTTTCCACGAAGATGATCGCATTGAGCTAGTTAACGGGGAACTTATACAAATGGTATCTAAGGGTACAGCCCATGAAACTTGTTTACGAAAGTTGTGGAAGGAACTCCCAAAACTGATAGGAGATAGGGCTACTTTGCAATCTCAAGCCCCTATTAGTTTACCGCCTAATAGCGAACCTGAACTAGATTTTGCTATTGTGCAGAACCGGCGCTGATGATTATCTCTCTACTCACCCTAGTCTGGCTGATGTGTTGCTGCTTATCGAGGTTGCAGATTCTTCTTTAAGTTATGATCAAGATGTCAAAATACCTCTCTATGCTCAAGCAGGTATTTCTGATTATTGGATATTCAATTTATTTGATAGCTATTTAGAATCTAACAGTGAACCTTATCAAGATACTAAAGATAAATCTGGTTATTCAAATAAAAGAATTGTGGCTCTCCTAGAGTGGTTATGATAAAATAGTATAAACAAAATAGATAACTGCCCATATTTTTAGCATAAAAAACACCTTAAAGCGAGTCTGGGGCAGAGATACAGAAATAATTAGAACTAGGAAATGTAAAAAAGGTTGAGATAATAATTAGTGATTTAATAAATATGCCATCTAATCCCTTGCTGCACTTTATTACCTTGGTGGTGCAGAAAACTTTTCTGAGTCTCATGATGGACAGCATAGATGGTCAAAATAGTGGCTGAAACCCACTACCCTCGTTAAATTTTTTAAAAAAACGCTAAAATAACTATCTCATCGAAAATCCCTTATTTATAAGGATTTCAGGACTTTTCTGCACCACTAAGCTATCCCACTATGAGATCAAAAAATTTTGCAAGATTTAGACGTATTGAGTTGACATCAACCTTTTTTCATCTTTTAATTTACGTAGTGCGATCGCCTTTCACAATGTCAAGTGCGCCAGTGAGAGAGAACCTAATTATACCCATAAATTATTCATACTGACGCACCCTACCAAAGTCTAAATATGGGTTATTTAGCGCAGCTTCATAAAGAATTGGTATGAATACCAAAATTCTCAACTCTAGGACTCGTTGCAAAGCTGCATCATTAGTCAAAAAAGCATCACAGCCGCTTGAAATAGCAGTTTCAAAAAGCATCGGGTAGCTGGAGATTGCAGGGCATCCGAATGTTTGCAGCATCCCGTGCAATAACAGCACTTATATCTACAAAAACAACTTCATTAAAAGCTTGCTCCAAATCCCCTAGATACCCGACTTTTTCAAAAAGTCGGGTATCTAATTTCTCAGCGATGATTCAGGTTGTCTTGGCTGGCGATGGTTAGGCAGGGGAGTGTCAATCAACTTGCTCTAAATACTGGTTAATATCTTCAATCACCCGCACCAGTTCAGCTTCCGTAGTCAGACGAATATTGACATCCCGCACAGTGAGCAATACCTTAGCGGCAAATGGCGTAGGCCAGATATTAGGATTACAGAAAATTTCTAAAAATACGTCGCCTGTGTAACGATATTCCAAAGATGGTTGAGGAGTGGCTTTAGTACCAGGGTTGGATTTAGCTGCAACAGCTTTCAGGCTTCCCATCAATTGATCAATCGCCGCTTTTAATTCCCTCGCCGCTTGGGGAGAAAAACTTAAACCAATAGAACCTTCAACTAGATTTAATGTCAGAGGAGTGGAAGACATAAGTGATTGATTAAAATTGATTGATGATTACTTCATGGTACTAGAGTGAGAACTTACTCACGACGAAAGACAAACAGATTACCCGTTGCACCTCTCCCCACCCTGATGTCTTCATCTAAATATGAGGTTATCCATAGAGCCTCTTTTCGCAAAAATTCTAATACCGGGATTTTCAATGGCGGCAAACTCCAGCCAGCTATCCCCAAAGGTTTGATAGCTTGCACAGCGAAGGCATAAAAGCTCACCTTTGCTACCTGCTCATCATCACCCCAACTCCAAACTCCATCAGCCGACAGATGCCAGTTTCCTAACAGGGGTAATTCAAACTCAGCACCATTAGTAGCAGAAATTTTCCCGGTATCGCCTGTCACTAACCTTTGCCAAACTCCTATGATGTTAATTCCTCCCCAAATATCTGCAATTGATGCCAAGGGACGAGTAACAACAGTTCCGCGAGAAGCATACACCAACTGCCAGTTACCAGTTAAATCAGCTAGGTGATTCACACTCAGGGGGTTGGCGATGGGATTGATATTCTCTAACTTCTGCACTATTTCATCAATCTTGGGTTCTGATGAGGGAAACAAGGCTTGCTGTACATCTAAGGCTGCTATTCGCTGCAATAGTTCAGTTTTCAAGGACAGTCTCGCAGTATCATTTCCCATCATTTGTTGATGCCTCTCCCTGATAAGTAATGTTTATTAACCTTATTACCCTTTTATTGTCAAGCTGGGTTGACACTTTGTAACAATTATGTTAAATTTATTTACATAAGTTAATAAAACACACACAAAAAACTATGTATACCACCATTAACGAAAACGGCATTCTGAATAACTACGCAACCGAACCTAAAATGTACTATGCTACTTACCCCAACCAAGAACAGAAACGCAGCTACGCATTGCAAGCTGTATACGCTGCATTACTTGTCACTACTTTAGTTTTGGTAGCTTTGGGCGTTAGCTAAAATTTTTAACTTCGGTTTAAGTTTCTCATCGTCATTCGGACTTCTCTCAATCCCCCCAGTTGCAAGACTGGGGTTTTTTGTTGGTTTGCATGGTAACCCAGATTCCGCAGGTGCGCTCATAAATGCAGTATTTTTGAGAATTCTCCGGCTCGGTTATGGGTGAGAATTCGCCGATTAGTAGTGTTTATTTCCTGGAGTTGTAGAAAATTTCGCCAACGATGTCCAATATGAAATGAGACTTTCATGACTTGGAGGAAATGATTTTCTAAACTAAAAAAACCTGTAGTTTCACTTCCCAAAGCTGCCAAGGCAAAGCTTTTGGCTGGTAACTGCGTAGCTTCAAAGGCAACAAAATTACCTAGACTTTCCTTCAGTAACTCATTGAGGTTATCTTGGGAGGAACGGATGACTAAATGCACATCAGGATTTAGCGATCACGCGGCAAATGCCCCGGCAATATTTACTCGCTCATCACTAGTTACAATCAAAATGGCTCGACACTGGCGAATTTTTGCCTTTAAACTTTTTATGGGCGAAAGTGAATAATGTAACAACAGATGAAGTAATATACCTCACCAATGAATCATAGTCTAATATTTTACCGTAGGCTTTACCAAAATATTTTTAATAGTAACGAAATTGATACCAACCTGATGGTGTGGACTACTACAAAGTTTGATTTACACCCGTTTTCACTAAAACTATAAATTTCATTTAGTTCTGGAGATTTTTAAAAGGGTATCAGGGTATGATTTCTCAAGATTATAATGCAATTGATTTTGTCAACGAACTGATCAGAAAAATCAGAGTCAAAGAAAAACAGCTAGAAATTGCCAAGGCATCTCAAATGCACTATGTAGCTGAAGCAATAGAGACTCAACTCTTAGAGTTAAGAAATCAGTTATCTCAGTCGCCAACAGAAGAGCCTGAATTTTACGCATTGATGAGTTTATTAGAAGATTTTTAGAAAAAAGTACCGCTACGCGGATTTAAAAGTTAAAAATAAAAAATAAAAAGTGCTGAGTTAAAAATGCTATGAGCGTAGTGGGGCATAATCTTACTTTACTCAACACTCAACACTCAGCACTCAGCACTCAGCACTCACAACTCAGCACTCACAACTCAGCACTCAGCACTCAGCACTCAGCACTCAGCACTCAGCTACTTGAGCAATCTCAGACCACTCAGAGTAACTAACACCGTAGAACCTTCGTGTCCAATCACACCGATGGGGAGATTAATGTTGCCGAGAAAGTTACCAACCAACAGCAAAGCAATAAACCCTAAAGCAACGACTATATTTTGTTTGATTATATTTTGCGATCGCCTGCCTAATTTGATAGCTGTGGCCATTTTGTCTAGTTTGTCTGCCATTAATACTATATCTGCGGTTTCTAAGGCAACATCGCTACCTGCTATTCCCATTGCAATCCCTACTGAGGCTTGAGCTAAAGCTGGTGCATCATTAATCCCATCCCCCACCATTACGACGGTTTGATACTTCTTCTGTAAGTTCCGAATCACATCTAATTTGTCTTCAGGTAGCAGTTCGGCAAATACTTGATCAATCCCGACCGCTTGGGCGACACTATGGGCAGTGCGTTCATTATCGCCAGTAATCATGACAATTTGTTCTATTCCCATTTGTCGTAAATGGGTGAGAGTGCTAGCAGCTTCTGGTCTGATTGTATCTGCAAGCGCGATCGCACCCATTATGTAATATTCATCTCCCTTGCTCTCCATTTGCGCCACCCAAACCACCGTATTACCCTCTTGTTCTAAAGATGCAGCTTTTTCTAGTAATTCTTCTGGTAATTGGACAACATACTGTTGTACAAAAGCCGCATTCCCTACAATCACCGATTGATTGTTAACTGTGCCAAAAATTCCCTGTCCAGGTATAGCTTGTACCTCAATCGCCCTCACCCAGTCTAAATCACTAGCTGCCTGGGTGATAGCTTGTCCAATGGGATGTTCTGAGGAAGATTCCAAAGCGGCGGCGGCTTTCAGTACATCTTGTTGTGTGTATTTACCCGTGCTGAGAACTTGGGATACTCGTACTTGTCCTGTCGTGAGAGTACCAGTTTTATCAAAGGCGATCGCTCTCACTTTCCCAATTTTCTCTAACTGTGCGCCATTTTTAAATAAAATGCCCTGTCTTGCACCATTGGCAATTCCCGATAACAATGTAGGCATAATGGCTGCCATTAATGCACAGGGAGAAGCCACCACCAAAAAAGTCAAAGCCCGATAAATTGTCGTTTCCCAGTCCCAAGCCCACAGAAACGGCGGTAAAGTTGCTAGTAATACCCCAGCAATGACGATAACTTTGGCATACCCCCTTTCAAAATTTTCAATAAATTCCTGAGAAGGCGGTGCTTCTGTTTGGGCTTGTTCCACCAACCGAATCACTCGCTGAATCAAACTGCTGGCGGCTGGTTTGTGTAACTTCAACTGCAATGCACCATAACCATTAATTGTCCCCGCAAAGACTTCTTCACCCACTGTCTTTTCTACAGGTAAAGATTCCCCTGTAATCGCCGCTTGATTGATGGTGCTGTAACCAGAAATGATCATGCCATCAGTAGGAATCAATTCACCAGGTTTAACGACAATTTCATCGCCGACTTGCAGCTGGCTAATCGGAATAGTTGCTTCTTCCCCCTGTTGTAAAACCCTCGCTGTATCTGGTGTCAAACTCATCAAACTGCGGATACTCCTCTCAGTTCGCCGCATGGCGTAACCTTCCAATGCGCCACTGATAGCAAAGATGAGAATTAAAATTGCCCCATCAATAATTAAGTGGTATTCCCTCCGCCACAAACCCAAACTAGCTGCACCAACAGCAGCCACAATCATCAGTAAATCTACATCAAGTTCTTTTTCTTTAATCAGCGTCGTTAGTCCCTCACGCGCACTGTCGTAGCCACCAATGACATAAGCAGCCGGTAACAGTAGTAAAGCCCATCCTAGCCAACCTAGATGTAAGGCAAACCATCCTAAAAATAACAGCACTCCGCAAATTAGGGCGGCTAATGTGTCAGAGTGTTCTGTGGTGAATTGGTTAAAACGCTGGGGGTAAAGCATGAGAGTTGAATCAGTGATAACTACCCTCACCCTAAACCTTGACATTAATGTTAATGTCAAGAGAATGGATTAAAACCTAGTTCTTATAAAATTCTCAATATTAAGAGAAAAAATATGCTAAAGCGAATTTATATTGATAACTTTCGATGCTTGGTAAATTTTGAACTTGACTTTGACTCAATTAATCTATTTCTCGGTGGTAATGGGTCAGGTAAATCAACTGTCTTTGAAGCTTTACGGAGACTGCAACTTTTTATAATTGGTGGTTATCCAATAGCAGGTGTTTTTTCTTATTTTGAATGTACTCGTTGGCAGAATTTATCAATTCAGCGTTTCGAGTTGGAAGTAGATGGAAATCATGGAAATTATAAATATGAACTAGCCATTGCACATGATCAAAATAAAAGCCATATTCACTATGAACGTTTATGGTTTGATCAGCAACCATTACTAAAATATGAAGCAGGTGAAGTAGAAATTTTTAATGATAATTACTCACCCAGTCCAAAATATCCATTCAATTTTTCTCAATCAGTTTTATCTTTACTACAACCCAGCCAAGATAATACAAAACTAACTTGGTTTAAATACCGTATTGAGAGATTAGTTATTGTACAAATCACGCCTGTATTAATGAACAATAATAGTAAACAAGAAGAAAAAATACTTAGTCACAAAATGGAAAACTTTGTTTCTTGGTATAGATATATTTCACAAGATCAGGGAAAAGTATATGAACTAATGAGTGTTTTGCAGAATGTATTAGAAGGATTTTCAAATTTTATAATTGAAAAATTTAGTGAACAAGACCGCACTTTGAAATTGAAATTTAAATCTCGTGATGACACCGAGAAAGCAATTGAGTATTACTTTGGAGAATTATCCGATGGGCAAAAAGTACTACTTGCCCTTTACACTCTGCTTTATGGTACTCAATCTGAAGACTATACATTATGTATAGATGAACCAGAAAATTTTTTAGCACTGCCAGAAATTCAACCTTGGTTGATTCAACTTTATGATTTTTGTAGTGAACAAAAAATGCAGGCTTTACTCATATCACACCATCCAGAACTGATTAATTATCTTCTAGCATCACCTATAGGTTATTGGTTTGAGCGTCAGAGTAATGCACCTGTGCGGGTAAAAAAAATTAGTGATAAAAATTCTGAAAATACTGGATTACCAATTTCAGAATTAATCGCGCGGGGATGGCTGCATGAGTCAGCGTAGGATTCAGATTGTGATTTTATGTGAGGATAGACAACAAGAGGTTTTTGCTCGCTACTTTCTCAAAAAAAGAGGTTTTACGGGGAATATTAGAACTAAATTTTGTCGTAAAGGCGCAGGAGAACAGTTTGTGAGAGAAAGTTATGCGGCGGAGGTGAAGGTCTTCCGTAGCAAAAACTATATCTCAGGAATTTTAGTTGTTCTGATTGATGCAGACACAAAAACACTAGAAGACAGGCTGAAACAATTAGATGATGTACTAATTGAAAATGAGCAAAAACCTCGTCAAGCTAATGAAGCTATGGCAATGTTCGTACCTAAAAGAAATATTGAAACATGGATACATTATTTGCAAGGAGCAAGTATTGATGAAGAAACAGTATATGCAAAATTCCTCAATAATGAATCAGCTTGTAAACCCTATGTTGAGAACTTGGCAGATAAATGTCGTCAGGGAAGTTTAGAGGCTAATGCACCGCCATCACTTCAGGCGGCTTGTGGAGAATTGCAAAGAATTTTAGGTTTGTTGGGGTAAACTATGAATGCTGGTTGCTTGACAATTAAAGAACTGACGGAAGCGGTGGGAGGTGGAATTACTCCCCGGATGGTGCGACATTACCATGAGTTAGGGTTACTGCCGCAGCCTGAGCGATCGCCAAGTAACTATCGTCTCTATACTGAAAAAGATGTGATGAGGCTACAAAAAATTGTGGCACTGAAGCAACAAGGCTTTCAAATTAACCACATCCGCCAAATTTTGGAAATACAACCAGAAACCGACACTAATAGTCATTTAATGGCACAGTTGCAACAGCAATATCGCGCCGTCATGCAGCAAATTGCCCAACTGCGCCAAACAGCCTCAGCTTTAGAAGGATTATTAGGACGCGATCGCCATTGTCAAATTATGCAAGCAGAAGTCTTGGCACAAGTCAAGTTACTGGACGTAGAAACCCAAGCCGGTTTAGGAGATTTGGCAAAGCTGTGGAGTGGTTTAGATGCAGAAGTTCACACTCACTCGGAAGTTTTTGCAGAATCTCTACAACACTTGCTCCCTGACTTATCAAGCCGTTCTGAGATCGAACAACATTTAATTTCTCAGCTGGTTTTGTCCTGTGGTGATGTTAGTTTAGTGTCTTTTGTGAGGGTTGGTAAAAATGCGATCGCTGCTAGTCGTGCAGCCCTGAGTTCTGGTTGTGAGATTATAGTTGATATCCCCACCATTGCGGCGGCTGTAGATCAAACAAGATTAGTTCATCTGGGTTGTCGAGTCACAACTTTAATTGATAACCCCCACGTTTCCACCGCCACAGAAGCTGAAGTAGAATTTTGGCAGCATCAGGAATGGCGACAAAGATTAGAACAAGCTAGCATTGGCTGTATTTTAGTTATTGGTTATGCTCCCTCAGTGCTATTAGAAGTTTGTACCCTGATTAATCAGCAAAAAATTCAACCTTCTCTAGTTATTGGAATGCCGATTGGTTTTAGTCATGCGCCAGCCGCCAAGCGTCAACTCAGGCAACAAGAGTTACCCTTTATCACTATTGATGGGACAATTGGTGGAGGGTTGCTAGCGGCGACTGCGCTCAATTCCCTGGTGGAGTCATTGATTGAAAAACCAGATTGTCATTGTTATCTTGGTAATTCTTAATTAAGATTGGGCATTGGATATAATATTTTCCCCCTCTGCTTCCCCTTAAGTTTTAGGCAAAAAATCCTCCTACTCGTTTCCCGACAACAGATTAATTCCTCTTTTTATCTCAAAATAAGTGCGCGTACAGTATTCAACCTGAGAGGGTAAATTGAACACTGTGTAGCCACGACTTCTAGCCGCCTTGAAGTTCAACACAAAAAGCACGAGTAATAAAGACTACTCATGCTAATAACAGTTGACATCCATCGTCTCTCTAGAACTACAAAGCAAAAGAAAAAACCGCTTTTTACCTCTTCTCAGATCATGGTTTTATTTCTGCTGTAACTTACTAGATATAGTACCGGAGAGACTAAAACTATATTGGTTGACAAATTTGTATTACATCAACCACCTGCGACAGCCGGGACAATACTCACTTCATCCCCATCTTTCAAAGGTGTAGCTGTACCCTCCAAAAAGCGAATATCTTCGCTGTTGACATAAAAATTTAAAAAGCGTCGTGGCTGTCCCTTTTCATCGCACAACCGCGATTTAATCCCAGGGAAGCTTGTTTCTAAAGAGTCTAAAAGTTCAGCAATGTTGCTCCCACTAGATTCTAGCGCAGCTTGATTGTTAGTGAAATTTTGTAGAGGGGTAGGGACTAAAACTTTTACAGCCATAGTGAGTTAATAGTGGTCAGTTGTTACAAAGAGGTTGTCAATAGCCATTAGCAGTTTACTAATGACTATTGACTATTAACTAAACAAGAACTTGTTGCCATTCCAAGCGGTCTAAAGTACGCGATCGCTCTAATGCACGTTCAAAACTATCGAGTTTGGCATCAATTGTCAAAGGTTCGCCAATATAGCCTTGTATTGCTTCTTGGGTTTTTAAACCGTTGCCAGTGATGTAAACCACAGTCGTTTCATCTGGATCTATCTTGCCAGCTTCTACCAATTTTTTCAGTACAGCAACAGTAGTTCCGCCAGCTGTTTCTGTGAAGATGCCTTCTGTTTCGGCTAGCAACTTCATCCCTTCGATAATTTCTGCATCGTTGACTGATTCAATATTACCGCCAGTCTTCTTGGCAATCTCAACGGCGTAAACACCATCGGCTGGGTTGCCGATCGCAATTGATTTAGCAATTGTATTCGGTTTAACTGGTTTAATAAAGTCGCGATCTTCTCTAAACGCTTCGGCGATTGGTGAACAACCTTCTGCTTGTGCGCCACTAAAGCGGACGTTTTTACCTTCTACCAAACCAACTTCGACAAATTCGTTGAAACCTTTATAGATTTTGGTGAACAGTGAACCCGACGCTAAAGGTGCAACTATATGATCTGGTAGTTCCCAACCCAATTGTTCAGCAACTTCAAACCCTAGTGTTTTAGAACCTTCAGAGTAGTAAGGACGTAAATTAATATTGACAAAACCCCAACCGTGTGTATTAGCAACTTCCGAGCAGAGGCGATTTACTTGGTCGTAGTTACCTTTGACAGCCATCAAAGTAGGACTGTATACCAAGCTTCCCAAGACTTTACCAGCTTCTAAATCTGAGGGGATGAAGACACAACAGTCTAAACCGGCATGAGCTGCGATCGCAGCTGTAGAGTTTGCCAAGTTACCGGTACTTGCACAAGAAACTGTTGTGAAACCCAACTCCCTAGCACGGGAAAGAGCAACGGACACCACCCGATCCTTAAAGCTCAGGGTGGGCATATTTACCGCGTCATTCTTTATATATAGTTTGTTTAGACCCAGGCGGCGGGCTAGACGATGGGAACGTACCAGGGGAGTCATACCTGTTCCCACATCAATTACATTGTCAGTTGCGACGGGCAAAAAGGGACGATAACGCCAAATTGAGTTCGGGCCAGCTTGGATGGTTTCGCGGGTGACAGTTAGACGCAAAGCATTGTAGTCATATTTCACTTCCAAAGGCCCAAAGCATAACTCACACACATGAATGGCTTTGAGTTCATATTCCGCGCCACATTCTTTACATTTCAAAGCACTAAAGGTGGCGTTGCTTGTTTTGGTAGGAGTTGATACTGCCTGAGTCATAGTAACTATCTTTCCCTGTTTGTCCGTCAACTGTGGCTGAATACTAACACGAGTAAAAATACCAGTCAAACATACCCGACTAAAATTATCGGGTATTTTATAACGTTACCTAGATTGGTACAAGCGCAATCCTACGCTTTTGCACCACCGTATTACTGAATGGAAATAATAATTTTGTATAAAAAGATAGATAAGTTTTTAAGATTGCCTCTGTGAAAAAAAATAATTGTTTTTGAACTAAATCTTTAAAGACTGGTATTTTAACGGTTTTTAAATCTATTTTTTTTGGTTTAAGGTTGTGATTGTTATGCGATCATCCTGTAACAATAAATTAACTCTATTTCGATAAATCAAGCTTAGTCAATCAGCAACTGGTTGTGCCAAAGCTCATATATGAGAGCCAACCCATATTCCAAAGTGATTTAGATTGCTTTGGAATCAGTTTTCTATGGAAAGAAATAACTGCAACATACATCAAACGTAGATTTCAATGACTCTGGTGTATTTTGCATTTGTTCTCATCGAAATTTACCAGGCAGCACTTTACCCAGCAAATACACCAAATGAAATCTCGGCATAGAATTAATCAGACGAAGAAGTCTAGACCTTACCGCGCTTTAGTCGCAACAGTATTCCTAGCTAACGGTATTTTCCAATTTATTGCACCTGTACTAGCTGAAGGAACTACTGCTGGTACATCTATTAGCAACGAAGCCACAGCCACCTACGAAGATCCTAATGACCCTGACAAACCACTCAACACTACTTCTAACACAGTAACCGTCACTGTCGCGGAAGTTGCAGGTATCACAGTTGACTATACAGGTTTGGTAGATAGTAACGGTGGTAATGTTACAGTTGACGATTTATTAATCTTCAATTACACCATCACCAACGTCGGTAACGACCCCACCGGCTTCCGCATACCCAACCTTGCTAGTACAACTGGGCCAGCCACAGTTTCTGGAACATTGCCTGATGGCGGCACAGCAAATAACCTGCAATATAGTATCAACGGCGGGACAACTTGGGTTAACATCACTGGTTCAGACGTAATTGTACCCAATATTCCTGTAGGGGGTCAGGTCTTAGTCAGAGTACCAGTTACTGTACAGCCAGGCGCACAACCTAATGACACGATTACCGTTAAGTTGGGTAATACTCCCGCCAATGCTCAAAACGTCCTACGAAGTCCTGATGGTGGTGACGTTTACACTGTAGATAACCCAGATGGTACTCCTACTGATGCAGAAGTAGATGGTGTTCCAGTGAACGGTACTAGAGAAGCTAGTGATACTTCTATAGATGTGAAAGTGGGTGCAGTTGTTAAGACCTACTCTTTAGCGACTATTCTCAAGACACGTACTGGTTACAACGCTGGTACACCTAACTTAATTACAGATGACACGATCACCTATGGGTTGAGTTTACGAGTTGAAGGCAATGATCCCACAGGAAAGGGACTGACACCAGCCGCCTTGGAAGGGACAGATATTCAACTTAATACAGGTTCAGGTACAACTACTCAAAAACGCATCTTAATTTCCGACGCGATTCCTGCAGGTACGGATTTAGCAGCCATACCAACTGCCCCACCTGGATGGATACAAGTTTATACTACAGATGCAGTAACCACAGATGCTAATGCTGCCGCATGGACGATAACAGCACCCGGTACTCTAAGTACAGTCACCCGTGTTGGTTTTATCAACAACCCCGCTACGGTTACTTCTGTTGCACCCAATCAAACGGTAACTGGTTTTTCCATTCAATTAGCCGTTGAATCTAGTGCATCTTCACCCCTGCAAGTTGCTAACATCGCCCAAGTATTTGGTCAAACCCCTGGTACTAATGTGCCTGTATACGATGAATCTGGTGATCAAAATCCCAGTAATTTCGATGGTCAACTGGGCAACATGAAACTACCTACAGTTACGGATACCAATGATGATGGTATTCCTGATATTGTCGATAGCAATAGTGATGGTATTCCTGATAATTTGAGCGTTGATGATGGTTTTGTGAATAACCCCGCTACGCCCGAAACAGGAGTTGATGGTAATAACGATAACACTGGTGTTGGCACAGGTGGTGAAGCCAACATCTTTACTGTAGAAATTCCTGTAACTTCAGCAGTTCTCAATGGCCCTGTAAATGCTCCTGCTGCCATTGGCCCATCTGGTACAACTAATGACGACTTCACTAACAAATCTTCTTTAGTACCAGCAGGTACAGTACCAGGTGCGACACTTAACCCGCAAGCAGTAGCTTTCACTAACACGATCAGAAATAATGGTACTAACACCAGCAGTTACTCCCTTGTTCCTACGCCACCTGCAACGGCTAGTCATTTACCCACGGGTACATTAGTCACCATTACCTACGGTTCTGAATCTAGAACCTATGTTTGGAATGGTACTAATTTCCTCTTTAATAGTGATCAATCAGCTATTGATGCCCTAAGTAAATACATTACTATTCCTAGCGTCCTAGGTGGTACTAATATCAACTACGGTGTGGAAGTTGATCTACCTGCTGGAACTCAGTTATCTACAGATATTGGCAGAGGTTTCCCTGTTCCTATTACGGCTTTTGTGGATGATACTAATGCTGGTTTGGGTTCTGAAACTGTCCGTAATACAACTATTAACCGTGTATATACTGGTTACTTGAAACTGGAGAAACTCTCCAGAATCTTAGATGCAAATGGACAGCCAGTAGCAGGTGCTGATGGTCAACTTAGCACTGCTGCCAAGAAACCTGTACCTGGAAATATTATTGAGTACGTAATTCAGTACAGTAATATTTCTGAGCCACAGTCTGGTAACGGTAATATTATTTTGAATGCCAGTAATGTGGTGATTAATGAAAATGGTGTGGTATCTCCTAACAACTGGGCATTAGATAACGATAGTAATGGCCAGATTGATACCAGTAACATTATTGGTTCAGCCACTGATCCAAATGGTAATATCCAGTTCTTTAACGGTAATCCAGCTACCACCCTCGGTAGCGATCAGACTGGAACTACTTTAACTACCGACGTGACTAGATATGTCAATACTGTAACTGGTCAGGTAGCACCAGGTCAGCTAAGAACATTTACCTTCCGTCGTAAGGTTAACTAGAGTTTTGCAGAGTTTGTAGTAAGTATTTTAGTGCTGAGAAATTCAGGACTAAAGTCCTTACTACAAACATGGGAATTATATATCTAAGAGTTTTTGAGGCAATTTAAATGAAGGGTATTTTTATTGCAGGTATGGGAGCATTTGCTCTGATTGCCACTGTACCATTTATCGATGATGTACCAGGAGTAGCTGCTTTCTGGTCATCTAGCAGTGTGGTGGCGCAAAATGTTCAAAAGCAACCACAATTACAGCTACGTTTAGCAGCAGAAAAGCAAGTTGTAACTAAAGACCAACAAGGTAAACAAAAGGTTGCATGGCAAGCGTTACAAGGTAAGGCTGTGGTACAACCAGGGGATATATTACGTTATACCTTGAGTGGGGAAAACAAGAGCGATCGCCCCATTAAAAATCTCACTCTCAATCAACCCATTCCTCAAGGGATGATGTATGTGTTGAAGTCTGCCAATATGAGTAATAAAGATGCCAAAATTACCTACAGCATTGATGGCGGACGTAGTTTTGTAGATAACCCCACAATTAAAGTTACCCTCCCTGGTGGCAAAGTTGAAACCAAACCAGCACCAGCAACTGCTTATACTCACATCCGGTTGCAACTTCCCTCTGTAGCAGCAAAAACTACAGTTCAAGCAACTTATCAAACTCAGGTACGCTAACTGACTGGTTTTGTACTGTTTTTGGGCAACATTTACTTATTAGTCAGCCTTTGTTTATTAATTGATCGTGATGACATCTGTTGACTAGATAATTCGTAGTTCATAATTTGTAATTCGTAATTGATGAAAAATCTACATCGTACATTTTTTCAAGATGCGATTTATCGCATCTTTAGATGAAGCTTTTTGTCTTGACCTCTTAATTGGGGCTTCTGATGTCTTTGGGCTGGAGATAATTATCACTTTTCAATAAATGTCTTTATTAATAAATGTAAATATCAGGGCGTGTCTGAGGAGATAAGTCAGTGAACCGTCCTCGTAACAAGAAAAAAAATACTTTTGGTAGTAAATTCTATCAACAGTTAACAGCAACAATCCTGCTTGGCAGTTTGTTACAAACGACCATATTCATCCCAGCCACTGCACAAGATGCTCGTGTGGTCAATCTCACAAATCAAGCTACTTATACTTATCAAGATACTGCTAGCAATAATCGATATGAAGGACTTACTAGTCAGATTAATTTAAATCCTGAGCCATTAGTTGACCCATTAGGACGCATTTTAGGTTGTGGAGGTGCGCTTTTACCAGATTACACAGGTTTTTCTGTGGGTGTATATGAACCTAATCCTAATGATCCAACGGGGACAGAATTAGGGCAATTAGTTTCTCTAACCCGCACAGAAGTTCCTGATATTCCTAATAATAATATTCCTGGTGGTAAAGCACCAAATAGTGAAAATATTAATCCTTATTTCATTACTAATAATCCGGCTGGTGTCTATAATTTCTTACTTGATCCAAATAAAGGTCAAACTGATCCAGGTAGGACTTATATTTTTGTAGTTAATCCCCCAGCTAATTCTGTTTATCAGCAACGACGCATCAAGATTGAAATTCTTGATAGCGCAGGTGCAGTTAATAACAGTATTGTCCGTTATATTGCTACCTCTTTAGATGGTCAACCAATCAGTCTCACTGGCGAAACCAGAGTAGAAAGCACAGTGGTCTTAGTTCCAAATGCAGAAGTCGTGGGATTGGACTTATTAGCTTTTGAATTTACTACTAATATGTGTCAAGCCAGTCAGATGCAGATCATCAAAACAGGCGATCGCGCTGCGGCTGAACCAGGCGATACTGTAATCTATCGCCTATCAGTCCGCAACTTATCTGATGCGGCTTTAAATAATGTAGTTGTCACCGATAATTTACCTTTAGGATTTAACTTTTTACCTAAATTTGTCCGGGGAGAAATTGATGGTCAGCTAGTCGCCATCACTTCTACACGTAATGGTAGCACTGTCACCTTCAACACAGATGTCAGTATCCCCGTCGGGAAAGTGCTAAATATTGCCTACGCAGCACAATTAACGACTGACTCTCTGCGCGGTACTGGAAGGAACAGTGCGATCGCCAATGCCTTACGTGCTGACAATGGTTTTAGTATTAAAGATGGCCCAGCTACCCATCAATTAAGAATTCGTCCAGGCATAGTTTCTGACTGTGGCACAATTATCGGTCGTGTGTTTGTTGACAAAAATTTCGATGGGGAACAACAACCAGGAGAACCAGGAGTTGCCAACGCGGTAATTTTCTTACAAGATGGCAACCGAATTACTACCGATCCCAATGGTTTGTTTTCCGTAGCTAACGCCTTACCTGGAAGTCACGCCGGAGTATTAGACCTCACCAGTGTTCCCGGTTACAAACTCGCGCCCAACAAAAAATTCCGTGAGCGTAATAGTCAATCTCGCCTAGTGCGCTTAGAACCAGGAGGCTTAGTACGGATGAATTTCGCCGTTACTCCGATCGCTGAGGAGGTAGTTAAGCCATGAAACCTGTAACTAATTTCAATTTGAGGTTCATGGGAGTGATGGTAGGGGCTTTTAGCTGCGTTTTGTATCCGGCTATAGCTCATAGTGCAACTGCTGATACTAATAATCACCCAGAATTTTTACCAGAGTTAGAAAACCCCTCGCCTTCGACAAAACAAGAAGCTTTAAATATCCCCCCTTCCCTAGTAGGGAAGGGGGTTAGGGGGTTAGGTCAAACAACTACTCAATCAAACGCGCCAGTTCCCCTAGAAGCAGGAATTCAAGAAATACAGAACGAAAATGTTCAGCTTTCTGAAAATGCCATCCCACCATTTCAACCCTCAGTAGATGTTGAAGTACCATTAGGCTTAAGCAAACTCACCGCACCCATCCCAGACAGACTTAAAGAAATCCCCACATTCCAACCAGCCATCGAAACCCCCTTACCCAGAGGCTTAAGTAAGTTAATAGCAGCAGAACCAGACAAAAACGATGAAACCAAAGAAAATACTCCCCAATCCCCAGCATTAAAAATCCTCACCCCCACTGCTGACAGCGTTGTAGATGTCCCAGCAACTACAGTAACGGTAGAGTTTCCTGTTGGTAGTCAAGTAGAATTGCGGGTGAATGGTGCATTGGTAGATGCTTCTTTATTAGGAAAAACCGAAACTGATGCGGATACAAACTTAGTAACGCAGACATGGTACGGAGTCTCCCTTAAAGACGGTGAAAATACTCTCTCTGCCCAAATCGTAGGAGGTACAGAGACACCTGTCACAGCCAGGGTAGTAGTCAGAGGAACAGCCAGTAAATTAACGATAGAAACCGTTGAGTCTCGTATCCCGGCTGATGGACGTTCGACAGCGACAATCAAAGGTCAACTGCTAGATGTAAATGGAAATCGATCGAATCAAGATGCGATCGCTACTTTAATCCCTACGGCTGGCGAGTTAGTAGGAACAGACTTGAAACCAGAACAACCAGGATTTCAGGCAGAGGTAAAGAAAGGAGAGTTTACAGCTCAATTGCGTTCTGATCTCAAAGCCCAAACTGTGAGAATTAGAGCTATAGCCAATGATTTAGAAGCCTTTACCCAATTGCAATTTGAAACAGCACTGCGTCCCAGTCTAGTAACTGGGGTGATAGATGTGCGTTTAGGTGCGAGAGGGACAGACTATTACGGGAGTTTTCGAGATTTTCTCCGTCCTGATAAAGATACAAGCACCCAATTAGATTTTAATTCCGCTATCTTTGCTACGGGTACTCTGGGCGACTGGTTATTTACGGGTGCGTACAATAGTTCTCGCAGCCTCAACGAAGATTGCAACTGTGATAATCGACTGTTTAGGAGTCATCAATTTAGTGAACAAAACTATCCTGTCTACGGTGATAGTTCCAAAATTGATGTCGTTGCACCTTCTATTGATAGCCTATATCTACGCTTTGAACGTTCCACTCGTATCCCTGGAACTGCGCCTGATTATGCGATGTGGGGTGACTACAACACAGAAGAATTTGCTCGTTCTTCTCAGCAGTTCACCGCTATTACTCGCCAACTCCACGGCTTTAAAGCCAATTACAACTTAGGAAATCTGCAAATTACAGGTTTCTATGGTAATAATTTAGAGGCTTTTCAACGAGATGCGATCGCACCTGATGGTACTAGCGGTTATTATTTCCTCTCTCGTCGGCTATTAGTCCCTGGGAGTGAGAATGTCTTCATTGAGTTAGAAGAATTAAATCGCCCTGGTTCAGTATTGCAACGGGAACAACTAAATAGAGGAGCAGACTACGAAATTGATTACGATCGCGGTACTCTAATTTTTCGTGAACCAATTCTGCGTACAGATATTGACGCAACCGGACAAGTTCTTGTCCGGCGCATTATTGTTAGCTATCAATACGACGGTGAGAACACCGATAGCAACATTTATGCAGGTCGTCTGCAATATAACTTTTCCCGCATCCTGAATCAAGAAAGTTGGCTAGGAGCTACCTACATCCGAGAAAACCAAGGAGTACGCGGTTTTGAACTTTATGGCGCAGATGCCATGATCTCTTTAGGTTCTCAAGGTAAGTTAACCGCAGAATATGCCCATTCCACCAATGATTCTGACATCATAGGACAGGTAAGCGGCGAAGCTTACCGCTTAGAAGCCCAAGGTGAGATTTTTACAGGTTTACAAGGTCGCGCCTATTATCGCCACGCCGATACAGGTTTTGCGAATAACGCCACCATTAGCTTTGTTCCTGGTCAGACTCGTTATGGCGGACAGTTAACAGGAAGAGTTTCTCAAACTACCAATATTCGGGTGCAGTACGACCACGAAGATAACTTTGGCATTGCACCGCAACCCCTAGATACCTTTGAAGAATTATTTTCACCGCGTTCAGAAGCCATCCCCGGTAGTAAAGTTGATAATTCCCTCACAACTATTTCTGCGGGGATACAACAACGTTTGGGTAAAGCTATTGTAGATGTTGATTGGATTCATCGCGATCGCCAAGACAGGATTTCGACTAACGCCTTAGAAAGTACATCCGATCAATTGCGTAGTCGTTTCACCTATCCCCTCACCAATAAACTAACTTTCCAAGCCCAAAATGAACTCACCTTATCTTCCCAAAAAGATATAGTCTACCCAGACCGCACTATCTTAGGACTAAATTGGGCTGTTGTTTCTGGTGTAAATATTAGTCTCGCCCAACAATTTTACACTAGCGGTCAATTAGAGGGAAATTCCATCACTAGTTTAAGTGTCAACGGCGAACATAAACTTGGTTCAGATACTACTTTAACTGGTCGTTACTCCATTATCGGAGGGGCTAACGAACTGACTACCCAAGGTGCTGTAGGTTTAAAAAATCAGTGGATGATTGCTTCTGGATTACGGCTAAATCTGGCTTACGAACACGTCTTTGGTAACTTCTTCAACCGCACCGCCGCAGATCAACAATTTGCCCAACCATTTGCACCTGGACAAAGTGCTGCTGCTATTGGATTTAATGGTGGTGATAGTTACAGTGTTGGCTTGGAATATGCTGATAATCCAGAGTTTCAAGCTAGTGCGCGTTATGAACATCGCACTTCTTCTGGTGGTTCTAATACGGTGATTTCCGCCGCAGCTTTAGGTAAAATTTCCCCTGCGCTGACGGCTTTGGTGCGTTATCAACAAGCCAACTCTTCTAATCAAAAACTCTCTGGATTGGGTGATACGGTGAACTTAAAGTTGGGTTTAGCTTACCGTGACCCCACCGACGATAAATTTAATGCTTTGTTGCGTTATGAATATCGTCAAAACCCGGCGATTATCCCCGACACAATTCTGTTAGGTAGTGGTACGGGTTCTCAAGACCATACCTTTGCTGTAGAAGCTATTTATGCACCTAATTGGCAATGGGAATTTTATGGTAAGTATGCACTGCGTAATAGCACTTCTTATTTAGCGAATGACTTGGCGGGTACAAGTACAGTAAATCTGGGACAATTGCGTGCTACTTATCGCTTGGGATATAGCTGGGATTTGGTGGGTGAAGCGCGTGTAATTGGTCAAGCTAACTATACTGAGACGGGTTTTGTTGTGGAAGCAGGTTACTATTTGAGTCCTAACCTACGTCTTGGTGCTGGTTATGCTTTTGGGAAAGTTGATGACCGTGATTTTTCTGGTACGCGATCGGCGGGGGGGCTTTATTTGGGTTTGACGCTTAAACTGAATGAATTATTTGATGGGTTTGGATTACAGAAACCTGTGGCGCGTTAAGGGTAGATGTGGAGTGGAGACGTTGCACTGCAAGGTTTCTACCAGGAAATAAATATATTTATAAGGATATTTTATAACTAATTTATTTATGAAAAATTATCAGAAAAATATTAAAAATTTCGGTGGTTTATTAATAAGTACAACATTGGTACTACAACCTACGTTAGCCCAAGCTCAAATCCAGCGATCGTTCTTAAATCCCAGTTTTGAGCAACCTGTTTTTGCTACTAGCTGTTACATTCAAGTGGATGAAAGCCAGATCCCTGGGTGGACAACAACCCATAACACCAAGCAAGGGACAGCTTCTTGTGCAACTACTGGTTTCACTACATTGGGCAAAATTATCGAGATTTGGACAAAGGGATTCAGTAGTGTTAACACAGCGACTGGTGCAGGAAATCAATTTGCTGAGTTAAATGCTGAAGAAAACTCTCAATTATATCAGAACCTATGTCTATATCAAAATGAAACAATTACATTCTCTCTTCTACACCGTGGGCGGACAAATTCATCCACTCCTGACGTAGCTAATTTTTTAATTGGGTTAATTACTGGAACACCAACTATTTTTGGACGATTCTCAACAACTAATAATGGCACAGTTACCACACAACCTGTTGCACAGAACGGTGCAACTATTCCCACGGTCACTAATAATAACGCCGGCGATGGCTGGGTTCGGTACAATGGCTCTGTGCCTTACACTGGTTCGACTGGTAATAAACCTGTAGGATTTGCAGCAGTTTCCACCGCGAATAATAACCTGACTACAGGTAACTTCCTTGATGATGTGCAGTTTGCTGGTAAACCTGTGCTGGAGTTTGTCGCCAGTTCCGGTGATGGGGCTGAATCAGAAACTAATCCCACTACCAACCCTCCCAAACTGAGGGTTGTTGGTTTAGTGCCAACAGGGGGAATTAGTGTTCCCATTACTGTCAGTGGGACAGCGATTTTAGGTACGCATTTCACTACAACATCAGGTACATCTACCTTTAATATGACTATCCCTGCGGGCAACTATGACGGTAGCAATGCTAATAGTGTCTTTAGTATTCCCTTTACTGTCATTAATAATAATGTTCCTGAAGGAATTAGGACAATCATATTTACCCTAGAACCTTCATCCAGTTTTTTTGCTAGTTCTACAATGACTTGTGGTGGTAGCCCGACTATCGTTTCCAACTACACAATCTATGATGATGATTTCGTTAGCGGTAAGGTGTGGAATGATGCGGACAATAGTGCAAACAATACTTTCACTAATATCAATACTGGTTCAGAAACGGGTACTAATGCAGGTGGGGTGTTAAATGCTATTCTGGTAGATTCAAATAATAACGTGTTAAGAACAATACCTGTCGCCGCAGATGGTACTTACACATTTCTCAACGTTCCCCTCAATCAAAATAACGTCAAAATTATTTTAAGTGCAACTCCTGGAACAGTTGGTAATACTGCACCTTTGCCATCCCTTCCTGCTAACTGGGTTAATACTAGCCCACTAACAACGTCTACTTTTAATACTGGTACAGATATCTCTAATCAGGACTTTGGGATTGAGCAGTTACCTAATACTAATGATGTCACTGCACTTCAACAACCCAATCCGGGCGGAACAAATAAAGTGCAAGTACCTACCCTATCTGGAACTGACCCTGAAGATGGTAATCTTGGTGCTGGTAAAAGCTTTAAAATTGTTACTCTGCCAACTAATGGGACGCTATATTACGACAACATACCTGTGGTAGCTAACCAGGTGATTAATAGCTATGATCCAACCAAACTGACACTAGACCCAAATGATGGTGCAATCACAGTTAATTTTACCGTAGCAGCAGTGGATGCGGCAGGAAAAGAAGATCCTACGCCTGCAACAGTAACTATGCAGTTTACATCTGCTACAGTTGGTAATTCTAAATTACTATTAGTCAAACGTATCACCCGCATTAACAACCAAGACTTCACTAATATTGTAGATGGTAGTAGTAATGTAAATAATACTGATACTAATTATGTAGCTGCACCACGGGATACTGATGATAATGATTCTAAGTGGCCAGCTAATTATTTACGCGGTTTAATTAATGCTGGGACTGTTAAGCCAGCAGATATTTTAGAGTACACTATCTATTTTCTTTCTAGTGGTCTAAGTAATGCAGTTAAGGTTAAATTATGTGATTTAGTACCTAATAATACGACATTTTTGCCTACTGCGTTTAATAGTTTAACTCCCAATGATGGCGGTTTAGCTGATGCAGATCAAGGGATGGCTATGGCAGTGGATTCTACTACCCCGACAGTATATTTTAGTAATGTAGCAGATAGCGATCGCGGCACTTTTTACCCAGCGAATGATCCCAATACACCCAGTTTCTGCAATAACAGTGGTAACAATACCAATGGGGCTGTAGTAGTAGAGATTACCCGCAATTCTATTTTACCTACCTTATCACCAGATTCTTACGGCTTTGTACGCTTCCGGGCTAAGGTGAAGTGAAATTTGACTTTTGACTTTTGACTTTTGACTTTTGACTTTTGACTTCCGCCTTGCGGTACTAGCCACCGCTAACAGGTGGAATTAACACCACTTCATCACCATCTTTTAAGACTGTATCGGGTTCGACAAAAATCAAATTAATCCCAAAGCGAGTAACATCACGCCATTGGCTGAGTTTTGGGTGTTCGGTAATCAGGCGATCGCACACTGCGCTAACAGGTGTACCATAGGGAAAATCTAACACTAGCTCTGGTACTCCATATATTTCTTGATAGACAGCAAATAATTTGACTGTGATGGTGATAGCTGAATTGCACATATAATTTTATCGTCCGAGTTTTACGGTACGAGCCTTTTTAGGGACGCAGACTAGATTGACAAAGTTTCTCAAGTTTGGGCGATTATTTGAGATTTACTGTTTACTATCACTAACAAAAACGCTAACTCTTGATTTTAACGGTCGTTACATACACTTTATTTAAAATTTATTTAATTTTTGAGCAAAATGCAACCAGAATTCAACTTTTTTCAGCATTGGTATCCAGTATCACCCGTTGAAGATATAGATCCTCAACGACCTACTCCCATAACACTGTTAGGGTTGCGTTTAGTTATCTGGAAGCCTAAATCTTCGGAAACTTACCGAGTATTTTTGGATCAATGTCCGCATCGTCTTGCGCCTTTAAGTGAAGGACGAGTTGACGACAAGACAGGGAATTTGATGTGTAGTTATCACGGTTGGCAATTTGATGCGCAAGGGGTTTGCACTCATATTCCCCAAGCTGAGAATCCAGAAATTGTCACGAAGAATCAAGATAGTTTTTGTGTGACGACTTTACCAGTTCGTCAAGCAAATGATTTACTCTGGGTCTGGCCAGATGCTAAGTCAGCAGAGTTAGCGGATCAAACACCTTTACCTTTGTCACCGCAGATAGATGCTAGTAAAGGTTTTGTTTGGAGTTCTTTTGTCCGTGATTTGGCATATGATTGGCAAACTTTAGTTGAAAACGTTGCCGATCCTAGTCATGTGCCTTTTTCTCATCATGGGGTGCAGGGGAGGCGAGAACAAGCAAAACCCATTCCTATCGACATTGTGCAATCTACGCCAGAATTGATTGAAGTCAATGTGAGTAGAAACTTGAAAAGTACAATTATCTTCGAGCCACCTTGTCGTTTAGAGTATGCTATAAGTTTTGGTGATGCGGGAAAACAAATAGGATTGATTACTTACTGTATTCCTGTATCCCCCGGTAAATCTAGAATTGTCGCTCAATTTAGCCGTAATTTTGCCAAAGAACTCCATCGGTTTACACCCCGTTGGTGGGATCATATCAACAACCGTAATCCTGTTTTAGATGGAGATATGGTTCTATTACTTCAACAAGAACAGATTCTCCAACAAAGACAAGCAACGGAAAGCTGGAAAACAGCCTACCAAATGCCTACTAGTGCAGACCGTTTAGTCATTGAGTTTCGTAGGTGGTTTGATCGATATTGTCAGGGAAAGTTACCTTGGCAAGAAGTTGGACTGAATATTGCAGAATCTTCAACCATCAATCCCGATCGCACTGTGGTGTTAGATCGTTACAAACAACATACCCAGCATTGTAGTAGTTGCCGTAATGCCTTAAAGAATATAGAGCGATCGCAAATCATCCTCCTGGCATATTTTGCCATTACCGTGGCTGCGGCTGCCATCCTTCCAGACAGCCTCAGACTGAAGTTAGGTTTACCTTTAGTAATTAGCGGAGTTTTAGGTCTTGCTGCTTATGCTTGGCTAAAATTCTGGCTAACTCCGAAATTTTACTTTGTAGATTATGTTCACTCGGAAAGATAGGGACAGGTGACAGGGGACAGGTGACAGGGGACTGGGGACTGGGGACTGGGGAATTTTAGATTCAAACTAATCCAAAATCTAAAATCCAAAATCCACTCATTGAATTGCCCAATGCCCATTGACTTTTTCTAAAAAATCTGCTCCAACTTTTGGAAGTCGCGCTGTATTTCTTCCCATAAGGTTTTATTATGGGGGTCAGTTTTTAAGGCTTTTTTGAGATAAACTCTGGCTTTTAGTAGTTGGTTTTCACTAATGAGAGCGCGTCCCCAAATCTGATAGGCGATCGCTTGCCATTGGCGTACTTCTGCATCTTTGGGTAAACGTGCGGCTAAGGCTTCGGCTAGGGCGATCGCTTGGGGAAATCGCCTCTCTCTCAAAAATCTTTGCAGTTGTTCGTATGTCTTCCACTTTAGCCGTTGTTCGATTTCTACAATGTTCGGCGGTTGGGTGGTTGGTGGTTTCTCAGTTGTTGCGGTAGCTGTAGTTGCTTTTTGTGGTTGGGTGGTTTTTGTCTCTTCGCGTTTAGATGTAGAAGTAGGCGACGGCTTTGTCCGTGGGGTTGTCTCCTCTGGTGGGACGACAGACAATAAAAATCTGTATGCCTCAGTCAAGGCAATGAATTTATCCTGAGCTTTTTTATCACCGGGGTTGATATCCGGGTGATATTGGTGCGCCAGTCGTCGGTAAGAGGTTTTAATGTCGGTAAAAGAAGCTCCCGACCTTAAACCCAATAAACGGTAGCAATCTCCAAGATCCATTTTGATCTATTAGTGGTGAATATTCAGTTATCAGCTATGATCTGCCAACCGAAAGTTTTAATAATATTGAATAATCTTATATTTTATAGTTCATATTTAACGAATTTTGTAAAGGATTGGGAATGGGGCATTGGGCATTGGGGTAAAATCTCCTCTGCCCCTTTGCTTCTTACTAGTACAACACGGCGTAAATAAGCAGACTATTTCAAAACAGCAAAAGCCTTGATATATTAAACTTTTGACTTTTGACTTACCCTGCGGGAAGCCGCTTTCGCGTCTATGACTTTTGACTTCCGCCTTGCGGTACTAGTCCCCAGTCCCTGATTCTACACGCGGTCTTCAATCACACGGTCAATTAAGCCGTATTCTTTCGCTTCTTGGGCGGACATGAAAAAGTCCCGATCCATGTCTTTTTCAATCTTGGCTAGGGTTTGACCAGTATTGTTGGCATAAATTTGATTCAACTGGTGACGAATGCGGATAATTTCTCTAGCTTCGATTTCGATGTCAGTAGCTTGTCCACGAGTCCCGCCAGAAGGTTGGTGAATCATAATTCGGGAATGGGGCAATGCTAGGCGTTTGCCTTTAGTCCCAGCTGCCAACAAGAAAGAACCCATTGAAGCCGCTAAACCCACACAAATCGTTACGACATCTGACTTGATGTGCTGCATGGTGTCATAAATTGCCAAGCCGGATGTCACCATACCACCGGGGGAATTGATGTATAAGAAAATATCCTTACCTGGGTCTTCTGAATCCAAGTACAGCATGACAGCGATGATTTGGTTAGCAATTTCATCATCCACATCACGTCCTAGGAAAATAATCCGTTCCCGGTACAGGCGATCGTAGATGCTAATCCAATCTGTAAATTGACCGCCGGGCATCCGATAAGGAACTTTAGGAACTCCTATAGGCATATTTGACTCCGTTAATAGTTAATTTGGGCAGGGTTAGTAGAGAGTGCTGAGTAGAGAGTGCTGTTAGCGGTAGCGCGGCGTTTAGCCGGTGCTGAGTGGTAAAGTTTTTAAATTAATTTTTACTCACTAGTCGTTACTCATTACTCATTACTCATTACTCATTACTCACTACTTACTAAAGAACACTAGCTGGTAGTGGGGGATGGGCGAGTTCTTCTTTTTCAAAGACTCGATCGATTAAGCCGTATTCTTTGGCTTGGTATGGAGTCAGGTAGAAGAGACGATCCATGTCTTTGGTAATTTTTTCTGTTGTTTGTCCTGTAGTCAGAGACAGAATATCAACCATTGAGGCTTTGTTAACTAGAACTTCTTTAGCCCGAATTTGAATATCTGTGGCTTGACCTTGGGCATAGCTCTTGGGCTGGTGCAGAATAATATTGGCGTTGGGTAAACTAGCTCGGCAACCTTTTGTCCCAGCACCAAGTAACATTGCTGCCATACCCATTGCAGAACCAATGCAAATGGTGTGGATGGGGGGCTTGATGTATTTCATAGTGTCATAGATGGCGAAGGCTTCGGTTTCAAAGCCGATGGGTTCACCGCTATAACCGGAAGTGCCGGTAGAGTTGATATAAATTTTAATCGGCTTTTCGGGGTCGTCGGACTGTAAATACAATAGTTGAGCAATTATTAATTCTGTGACAGCAGGAACTAGTGGCATCCCCAAATAGACAATTCGCTCCTTCAATAGTAGGGATGGTAAATCTGGCGGCGGTGTCCGGTAGGAACTATCGCCGTAGTAAGGGGCTTGAACAGCCTTGATGGGGGAAATGTCCATAGCAACTGATCGCCTGATATAGTGCCGTTAACTGTAATACATCCTAGCGCGATGCTAGCTATCTTCAAGTGCGGTTTTCTCGCTAATTAGCAAGATAGCTGGGCATCTGCCAATGGGTGGCTTCTAAGATATTCTGAATATATTATCTGACAATATATTAATGGATTACTTTAATTAAGTTTTCCGTAGCACTAGTGTAATGATTTGAAGTTATTCAAGAATATGTAAGGGACAAGTTCCCCTTACCCATGTTTGTTAAATATCCTGGAAATTTTGGGTTGTCAGTAACCCAGCCCTAAAGGGACTGAGCTTGTAAGAGAAATCAAGCAAGCTGTACTGACCCGTCTAAGTCTTAACTGACTACGTTTTTTGAGTCACGACACCCTGGGATACGCAGCCAGTCCCTTGCTCTGTCGCTTGTGATTAAACAGTTCTAAGGTCACTGGAACAGTGTTGCAAGCCTAACAAGCTCTTAAAACATTGACTAGGCTAACTTTACTCCCGCAAGGGAAGGCTCTATTGAGCAAAACATTATGCGCACAGGGTGAAAAGTTTGATCGGTAATTGTCCCGTTGAAAGTGCATTACAAAAGCACACCAAGCAGAGTAACCCCAAGGCGATAATGTTTCTAATATTCAAGGCGGTTAAAACCGCACGAGTCGTTTTCCTCTCAGGTCTAAAGACCCGCTCGTTTCCCACTTACCGATTTTTTTTATGAAAGTTAATTTGCAGCCTACCCTCAATGATGCCAATCTGGACGCTAACCAAATTAGTAGTCAGCGTCAGTTGGCGATTTCCATTTCAGCCGGTGCAGAACCTCAAGATCGCACTGTCCCATTGAATTTATGCTTAATTCTTGACCATAGTGGTTCGATGAATGGGCGACCGCTAGAAATTGTCAAACAAGCGGCGAATCGTTTGGTGGATAGATTGAATGTGGGCGATCGCCTAAGTGTGGTAGCCTTCGATCACCGTGCTAAGGTCTTAATCCCTAATCAAGCGATCGCAGACCCAGAACAAATCAAAAAACAAATCAACCGTCTCTCGGCGGATGGCGGTACAGCCATAGATGAAGGTTTACGCTTGGGGATTGAGGAGTTAGCCAAGGGGAAGAAAGACACTATTTCCCAGGCGTTTTTGTTAACCGATGGGGAAAATGAACACGGTGATAATAATCGCTGTTTAAAATTCGCTCAGTTGGCGGCTGGTTATAACTTGACTTTAAATACTCTGGGCTTCGGCGACAACTGGAATCAAGATATTTTAGAAAAAATCGCTGATGCGGGTTTAGGTGCTTTATCTTATATTCAAAAACCAGATCAAGCAGTGGATGAGTTTGGCCGTTTGTTCACGCGGATTCAAACGGTGGGCTTGACTAATGCTTATCTTTTATTCTCCCTTATGCCCAATGTCAGGTTAGCAGAACTCAAACCCATTGCCCAAGTTGCCCCAGACACAATTGAGTTACCCTTGCAACAAGAAAGTGATGGACGTTTTGCTGTCCGCTTGGGAGATTTGATGAAGGATGTAGAAAGGGTGATTTTGGCGAATATTTATTTGGGACAGTTACCAGAAGGTAAACAACCCATAGCTAATGTCCAAGTCAGGTACGATAACCCGTTCCAAAATCAAGCCGGCATATTCACTCCGAATCTCCCGGTTTATGCCAATGTGGTTAGGGTATACCAACCAGAAACCAATCCCCAGGTGCAGCAGTCGATTTTGGCCTTAGCTAAATATCGCCAAACCCAATTAGCAGAAGCCAAATTACAGCAAGGCGATCGCTCTGGTGCGGCTACTATGTTACAAACTGCGGCGAAAACTGCTCTGCAAATGGGTGATACAGGCGCGGCGACAGTGTTACAAACCTCAGCAACTCAACTCCAAGCTGGGCAAGATTTATCGGAAAGCGATCGCAAGAAAACTAGGATTGTCTCGAAAACTGTGTTGCAAGATACCCCTCAAAAATGAAAGTCCAATTGCTCTCAGCCTTAAGTGATCACAATATTGATGCGGCTCAACTCAATAGCCAGCGTCAATTGGCAATTTCCGTTTCTGCCATCGCCGAGCAGTTTGAGCATAATTTACCCCTAAATTTATGCTTAATTCTGGATCAAAGTGGTTCTATGCACGGTCAGCCTCTGAAAACCGTGATTCAGGCTGTAGAGCGATTATTAGATAGACTAGAACCTGGCGATCGCATTTCTGTTGTCGCTTTTGCGGGTTCTGCTACGGTCATCATCCCTAACCAACTAGTTCTCGACCCCGAAAATATCAAATCTCAAATTAAAAAGAAATTAACTGCTAGTGGTGGGACATCAATTTCTGAGGGTTTGCAACTGGGAATTACAGAATTAATGAAGGGGACAAGAGGTGCTGTTTCCCAAGCTTTTCTCCTGACCGATGGTCATGGTGAAAGCAGTCTGAAAATTTGGAAGTGGGAATTTGGCTCTGATGACGGTAAGCTGTGTCTGGAACTAGCGAAAAAAGCCGCGAAAATCAACCTGACTATCAACACTCTAGGTTTTGGTAATAACTGGAATCAAGATTTACTCGAAAAAATTGCTGATGCTGGTGGCGGGACTCTCTCCCATATTGAGCGACCAGAACAAGCCGTCCATCAATTTAATCGCCTATTTACGCGGGTGCAGTCGGTGGGGTTAACTAATGCTTACCTGCTGCTGTCTCTGACACCAAATGTCAGGTTAGCAGAACTCAAACCCATTGCCCAAATTTCCCCGGATATTATTGAGTTACCCGTAGAAACAAATGATGGTAGTTTTGCGGTGCGTTTGGGAGATTTAATGAAGGATGTCGAACGGGTGGTTTTGGCTAATTTGTACTTAGGAAAGTTACCCCTAGGAGAACAGGTAATTGGCAACCTACAGATCCGCTACGATGACCCATCTTTGGAGCAAGAAGGGTTACTATCGCCTATGTGGCCAGTGTATGCCAGCGTTTTACAGGTATATCAACCAGATTTTAATTCCCAAGTGCATCAGTCGATTTTAGCTTTAGCTAAATATCGCCAAACTCAGTTAGCTGAGACTAAATTACAACAAGGCGATCGCTCTGGTGCGGCGACAATGTTACAAACTGCTGCTAAAACTGCTTTACAAATCGGTGATCAGAATGCAGCCACGGTTTTACAAACCTCCGCTACCCGCCTACAATCTGGGCAAGAACTCTCAGATGCAGACCTCAAGAAAACTCGTATTGCTTCCAAGACAATTTTACAGAGTTCTTGACGCATGAAAACTACGGGTATTCATCACATAGCTATTATTTGTTCAGACTACGAACAATCAAAAAAGTTTTATGTAGAAATTCTATGTTTTGCGATTATCCAAGAGACTTTTCGTGCTACGAGAAATTCTTATAAATTAGATTTGCGAATCAACGAAAATACTCAGATTGAATTATTTTCTTTCCCTAACCCTCCCCAAAGAGTCGGTAATCCAGAGGCTTGTGGTTTAAGACATTTAGCTTTTGCTGTTGAGGATATAGAAGAGACTGTTGCTTATTTAAAATCTCATAATGTAGATGTAGAAAATATTAGAATTGATGACTCAACTACCAGGAACTTTACAGTATCCCCTTTATCAACATCAAGCCCATCGCCTAGCGAATGAGTTAATTAAATGCCAAGTTTTAGCGTTAATAGTCAATAGTTAATAGTCAATAGTCATTGGGAATTGGGAATTGGGAATTGGGAATTGGGCATAAAAAAGTTAAAAGATTTTTTCTTTTGCCTCTTTACTTCCTTATCCCCAGTCCCCAGTCCCTCTAATTACGCTTCGTCTAAAGCAGCAATACCGGGTAGGACTTTACCTTCGAGTAACTCTAAGCTAGCACCGCCACCGGTGGAGATATGGCTCATTTGATCAGCCAAACCTACCTTTTCAACAGCTGCTACAGAGTCACCACCACCGATGATGGTGGTTGTACCAGTTTTACTGATTTCTGCTAGAGTATGAGCGATCGCTTCTGTACCAGCAGCAAATTTATCAAACTCAAATACACCCATCGGCCCGTTCCAAATCACGGTCTTACAGTCAGCCAAAGCTGCTTGGAAGACTTTTATCGAGTCAGGGCCAATATCCAAACCCATGCCATCAGCAGGAATATTTTCAATGCTGACGGTGGTAGCATTGGCATCAGGGGCAAATTTATCAGCCGATACAATATCTGTAGGTAGCAAGAAGGTGACACCACGTTCTTTAGCCTTAGCTTCCAAAGACTTCGCCAGTTCTAGCTTGTCTTCTTCTACTAGAGACTTACCAACATTCAAACCACGGGCTTTATAGAAGGTGAAAATCATCCCCCCACCGATGATTAGCTTGTCGCACTTCTCTAGTAGGGTTTCGATTACGCCGATTTTACTAGAAACCTTAGAACCGCCAATAATCGCGGCTAAAGGACGTTGGGGTTCTTCAATTGCGCTTTGCAAATACTGCAATTCCTTCTCAATCAAATAACCACCAACAGCCGGACTCAAATAATGAGTTACACCTTCAGTAGAAGCGTGGGCGCGGTGTGCTGTCCCAAAAGCATCATTTACATAAAAATCGGCATTAGCTGCCAGTTTTTTGGCAAATTCTGGATCGTTCTTTTCTTCTTCTTTATAAAAACGGACATTTTCTAGCAATAGCACTTGGCCATTTTGTAAAGCAGCCACTTTAGCAGCTGCTTCATCGCCAATACAGTCATCAGTTTTAACAACTTCTTGACCCAACAACTCAGATAGACGTTTTGCAACGGGAGTCAGGCGCAATTTGTCATCCACACCCTTGGGACGACCAAAATGGCTTGCTAGAATGACCTTAGCACCCTTCTGCGTTAAATCTTGAATGGTTGGTAGAGCAGCACGAATGCGAGTATCATCTGTGATGTTGCCTTGGTCATCCACAGGTACATTAAAATCAACCCGCACAAAGGCGCGTTTACCGGAAATATCAGCCGCAGATAAACTTGCTAAAGTTTTTTTGGACACTACCAAACCCTCCTGATTGCCTTTTTGTTATCGTTTTGAAAGTATAACCATCAAGATTTTACCGGAGTACGGGGTGCTGAGGAGAGATATATGTTCAACACAGTTTTATTTCCAATCGATCAAAGTCGGGAAGCACGGGAAGCTGCTGATGTGGTGGCTAATGTCGTGCAGAAATATCGTAGTCGTTTAGTGCTGCTATCTGTGGTGGAAGAACCCGCCGCAGATGAAGCTAAAACTGATCCAATGGTCTCACCAGAGGCGGTTGCTAAACTCTTAGCCGATGCTCAAGCTTTATTTTCTGGGCAAGGTATTCCATCGGAAATTATGGAAAAGCAAGGTAAACCAGCCTTTACTATCTGTGATGTTGCCGATGAAATTGGGGCAAATTTAATTATTATGGGCTGTCGAGGACTAGGTTTAACGGAAGAGGGTGCAACTGATAGTGTTACTACTCGCGTGATTAATCTGTCACCTTGTCCAGTGTTGATTGTGCCTTGAGAGTGCTGAGTGGTGAGTGCTGAGTGGTGAGTGCTGAGTTTTGGGTGCTTAGTGGTGCGTTGATTGAAGTTTGACGCACCGCATTCAACTGCTTTGACAAATATTACTCACTTTGCTGGACGATTAACTCGAATTAATTTTCCTGTGAAAACTTCAATTACAGCGATCGCTTCATGAATGCGTTTCGCTAGTCTTTCTAAGTTTCTATCTTCTGTGCAAATAATGATGCCAAAAATAAATATGATTAGGACTAAAGTCCTTACTACAAGCATATATATAAGAAGGGAAAGGCGATCGCTTTCCCTTCTCTGTTAATTTAAAATTTATGATTAAGCTTTTTGTGCGCCTGGTTGTCCATTTTCTACTACAAAGGAAGCTAGGGTGCTGATAGTAGCATTTTGATCAAGAATGCTGGAAACAACACGGTAATCAGTTTGCCAGTTGTCTTTAGTCAATTTGCAACGCACATAACCCCTGTAAGCACCATCAAAGAATTTTGTATGGGGATTGCTGCTGAGTGCAGCTTGTACTGGGGCAATAAAATTAGCTGGAAAGTCGGAAGAAATGGAAGTTCCGACAAACTCAGTACCTACGGTTGCTGATAGGGGATTATTAAAATCAGCTTTTAAATCGTGTACCCAACTGGAATGGATATCGCCAGTAATCACAACTGGGTTAGAAGGTTTGCGCTGTTCTAAAAAGTTCAACAACCGCTTACGCGCAGCTACATAACCATCCCATTGATCCACATTAAACAGTTGTATTCCAGGATTGGGATTAAAATCAAATTGAGCCAATATAGTTTGCTGGGCAATTACATTCCAGCGTGCTTGTGATTTTTCTAGTCCTTGCAGTAACCAATCTTCTTGTGCTGCGCCGGTCATCGTCGCTTGGGGATCTAACGCTTCATCACACAGGGGTTTTAGTCCGTCATAACAAGGTTGATCTGTACGGTACTGGCGAGTATCTAAAACATTGAACTCTGCTAAATTACCAAAGGTTAATCGCCGATACAGCAGCATACTTGATTGCGTTGGTAGGGACGATAGGCGCAACGGCATATGTTCATAGTAGGCTTGGTAAGCATTCGCTCGTCGCTGTTCAAAGGCTGTTGGACTTTGATTATCTTCAGGGGTTAAATTGGCGTAGTTGTTATCTACTTCATGGTCATCCCAAGTTACTACCCACGGAAAGTTAGCATGAGCCGCTTGTAAATTTACGTCGCTTTTGTATAAAGCATAACGGTTGCGGTAGTCAGCTAAAGTAATGATTTCCGGGCTATTATGCTGACGTGGCGCACCATTTCTGGGGCCATACTCATAGATGTAATCACCTAGATGTACAACTAAATCTAGGTCTTCCTTAGCCATGTGTTTGTAAGCTGTGTACAAACCATTTTGCCAATCTTGACAAGAGGCAAAGGCAAAGTTTAGCTGTTGAATTGAACTATCAAGTGCGGGGGCTGTACGAGTGCGACCAATGGGGCTAACTTCACTACCAACTGTAAATTGATACCAATACCAACTGTTAGGCTCTAGCCCCTGCACATCAACGTGGACAGCATGACCTAGTTGTGGTGTTGCCAAAACCGTGCCTCTCTGCACAACCTGTCTCATTTTTTCGTCCCGTGCAATTTGCCATCGCACTGGTACATTTACGGATGGCATACCGCCGCCATTCAAAGGTGCTGGTGCGAGACGAGTCCATAACACCACACTATCGGGTAGAGGATCACCAGAAGCGACACCCAGCTTGAAGGGATAGTCAGAAAACCGGCCTCGCGCCATTACAGGCTGCCATTGGCTAATTACGGCTAAACCTGTAAGAAAACTTGCACCTAGCAAAAAATTACGTCGTTTGAGCAGGCGATCGCCAATAAATTCCATACTCACTCCTACTAAGATTTAGATATGGGGGGCAATTTTTAACTTACCTTGCAATCAAGTAAAAATAACCTACCAACCTAGAATCAAAGTCTGATTAAGAAAATGTTAAGGCAGCACAAAGTTGTGATCTTTACTCATTAATTCATGCAAGCTTTTAAACGTTGTGCCAAAACTGGTACATGAGGTTCTAAAACAAACGAATAATGATTTCCTGGTACATCAATAATATTGATTTCATCTGCCGCCATAACAGAAAATAACTCTACCCAAACTAAAGTCGGATCAGCAGCCATAATATGTTTCTCTCTGGCTCGAAACACAGTCACTTTCCCCGGATATGGCTGTCTTTTATAGGCATAAGTTGCTTTCAAAGTTCCCACTAAGACATCCAAAATGCGGCGATTATTTTGACGTTCTACACCAGGAGGAAATATTTTAGCTTGTCTCGCTTTATCGATGATGTAGTTGATTTTTGCTTCTAAACTTAAATCTTGTATTTCATCAGGTGTAACTAAATTATCTTGACCAAACATTCCCCCAAATACTCTAGAAAGTACACCCACTAAATAAACATCATCAATTGGTTTTTGTTTATCTAATAAAATCGGGACATAAGAATCAAGTATTGCTAACAAAGACACTTCTTGTCCTTGCCTTTTTAGCTGCTGTGCTACCTCATAAGCGACAACTCCCCCAAATGACCAACCACCAACTTGATAAGGCCCTTGGGGTTGAAATTCACGGATAGTTTTAACATAGAGGCTGGCCATATCTTCAATTCTTGTTAAGGGTTCTTCTTCCCCATAAAATCCTTGAGCTTGCAAGCCATAAAATGGTTGTTCATTTCCTATGTAATTAGTTAATTTGAAGTAGCACAAAACATGGCCACCGGCAGGATGAATACAAAAGAATGGTTGCTTTTTACCTTGTGGTTGAATTGGGACTAAAGGTGAATGACGAATCTGATTATTAGAGTCTTGAATAACTATTGCTAAATCTGTAATAAGTGGATTCGTTAACAGTGTCGCCAGAGGTATTTCTTTAGAAAAATGTTGTTCTATTCGGGAAATTAAATGCAGTGCTTTGAGGGAATCACCACCTAAAGCAAAAAAGTTATCTTTTACCCCGATTTGTGGTAAGTTTAAAATCTCTGACCATATTTTGACTAATTGCGCTTCTACCTGATTACGAGGAGCAGCAAAATCATTATTTTCACTGAAATGAGAAATATCGGGTTGTGGTAAAGCCTTGCGGTCTACTTTTCCACTGGGAGTTAAAGGTAAAGTTTCCAACATCACAAAAGCGGCGGGAATCATAAAATCAGGTAGCTTTGATTTCAGGAAATAGCGCAAGCTATTGAGTGTTGGCTTTTCGGAATTGTAGGTAATATAAGCAATTAGTTGTTTCTCTGCTGTGTTATCAGTACGCGCAATAATTACTGCTTCTCTAACTTGCGGATGTAAAGAGAGAACATTTTCAATTTCGCCAATTTCAATACGATAGCCTCGGATTTTTACTTGATAGTCGGTTCTACCAATATATTCAATATTACCATCTGGTAAATAACGAGCTAAATCACCAGTTTTGTAGAGATATTTTGATGCAATTTTTGAATCTTTAAATGGGTTAGGAATAAATTTTTCTTCAGTCAATTCTGGACGATTGAGATAACCTCGCGCTACACCTACACCGCCAATATAAAGTTCAGCGATCGCACCGAAATCAACTGGCTGTAAATGCTCATCAAGGATGTAAATTTGGGTGTTAGCAATGGGACGACCGATTGGTACAGTTTTTAAATTACTGTGTTTTTGACACTGCCAAAAAGTGACATCAATAGCTGCTTCTGTAGGCCCATATAGGTTATGTAATTCGCAGTCCAAACGCTCAAAAAATCTATTTTGTAAATCTAAAGGTAAGGCTTCGCCACTACAAATTACTCTCTTAATGGAAGTGCATTTTTCGACACCACGACTAGCCAAAAATATTTGCAGCATGGAGGGGACAAAATGCAAAGTAGTGATTTGCTCTTGAATAATCAGATTAATAAGATAACTACTATCTCGATGTCCTCCCGGTTGAGCAATTACTAAACGTGTGCCTGTTAATAAAGTCCAGAAGAATTCCCAAACAGACACATCAAAGCTAAATGGTGTTTTTTGTAAGATACTATCTGTAGAATTAATTTGATAAGTTTCTTGCATCCACAGCAGGCGATTACATATACCTTTGTGGGTGTTCATTGCACCCTTGGGTTTACCAGTAGAACCAGAAGTGTAGATAACGTAAGCAAGATTATCTGGTTTTACGTCACTCTCAAGATTAGTATTTGGTTGTGTGGAGATTTTCTTCCATTCTGTATCTATACAAATAGTATGAGCTTGATGTTGAGGAATTTGAGTGAGTAATTTTTCTTGAGTTAGTAATACTTTTACCTGAGAATCTTCTAGCATATATGCTATGCGTTCTTGGGGATATTCTGGGTCAATTGGTATATAAGCACCGCCAGCTTTGAGAATTCCCAATAAACACACAACCATTTCTAAGGAACGTTCGACACAAACACCAACTAATGTTTCTAGTTTGACTCCCAGTGTTTGTAAGTAATGTGCTAGATGATTGGCTCTAGTATTTAATTCTTGATATGTTAATTGTTGCTGTTCAAATGTTACAGCTATGGCGTTGGGGGTGCGTTCTACTTGCGCTGTCAATAACTCATGTAAGCTTTGAGATAGGTCGTAGTCTCTTTGTGTGGCGTTGAGATTTATTTGTGTGGTTTGCATTTTTGGTGAGGGGAAGAATGTCGGTTAACGGCTTTGTGGAATTGGGGGGTAATTTACTCGCGCAGAGGCGCACCAGACGCAGAGAGTAAGAATGAAGAGACAGAGTTTGATCTCTCCTCCGCGCCTCCGTGTCTCTGCGTGAAATAAAAATTCCTAATCTCCTCCCAATTCGACTAACTTACCGATATTGAAATCTATCCGCGTCCAGCCTTTCAGTTGACGGAGATTATTCAACAACAACAGAGGAATTTGCCAGTGATGCACCATTAAGAATGGTAGGGGGTCATCTAACTGTAAAATTGCATCTGTCCCGCGCCAAATATTTAGCATCCATTTTTTTAGCTGGGTGAAGGAACGAATACCAGTCAAACGCCAAACTTCGTGATAAGTCCAGTAAGTTGGTTTGCTGGTTACTAATGGCTGTAAGGTTTCACCTATTGGTTCTGTTCCCAGATAGGCTTCTGCAACCTGGGGGTGGTTGTAGAAGGTGGTAATTGCTGAATGTGTGCGGGGGTTACACTCGATGACGTATACTTGTCCGTCCTCAGCTTGGATGAAGTCGAAGGAAATCTGTCCTGTTAGTTTGAGTTCCTTAACAAAGTGTCTCACCCATTCCACGATTTGAGGGTTTTCAACGTTTTCATAGTTGACTTGAAACGCTGATGATTCGCAGCAGCAGTGTAGTCTTAATTCCCCATCCCTCACGGTGCTGTGGGTGCAAAATTCTTCACCAGGGATAAATTCTTGCATAATCCACGGTTTTTCGGGACTGATTGGCAAACTTCTGACGAAGGCGGCTGTTTCTTCTGGGGTGGCGCAGGGAAGTTTGGTTAAATCTAAACGCCGTACTGAGTCGTAAGCAATGCTTTTGAGGATGTATTTGCGGGTCTCGCCGAAAAAGTCGAAGTTGATGACTTGTTCGCCAGAGGTAATTTTAAAGGATTTGGGTACTGATAAACCAAGCGATCGCGCTTTTTCCGCTAGTGCAAATTTATCATCCAACATTTGGGTGATATCTGCATCAAAATGAAATACTTCGCAATGACGCGATAACTCTGGTTTGGCTAGGGAGTCGTAGTAACTCCCAACTGGACTGGTGACGGGAACATAGACATCTATGTTTTCTCGTTTGACTATATCCACTAAGGCTTGGATATAGGCTTCTGAGTTTTTCTCTGGTGCGGGAACTGTATAAAATTTATCCACCGCTTGAGAAAATCTATGGCCAGTTAACCAATATTTATGGGTTTCCAGGAGGACAACCCGATGTCCAGCCGAGTGGAATGACCTTGCTAGTTGCAAAGCTTTGGTCATTTTACCGCCACTGATGAGGATATTTTTGGGGTTGCTGATTTTCGTAGTTTTGGGACGCAAAATAGCACCCAAAAACAAAGATATAAAAACGATCGCAGCGTTGACTGGCAATGCTAATAATAACAAAGCCAAAGTCAGGATATTTTGGATAATTGCGGCTATTTTCATCTCTAAACCTAGAGACGGCGTAGCAGGGGAGGAATTAAATGAAATAGATTGTGTCATAGTTTACACTCTGCGGATAATCGTCAAACCATCGCGCAGGGGAAGTAAAACCTGTTCAACACGGGGGTCGAGGGCTACGGTATGATTAAATTCAGCGATCGCTTGACCGTTGACGCTACGTTTGTGTGCAGGTAAATACACCTCTCCTTGTAGGAGTGTGTTATCGACACAGATAAAACCTTGCGGTGCTAACAAACTGGTATCCAGCAGCATTTGGAAGTAAGCTATATACTCTTTTTTATCGGCATCGATAAATACCAAGTCAAAAGTTTCTCCAGTCGCCGCTAGTTTCTCTAAGGTTGCTAAGGCTGCACCCAATTCCACACGTATCTTTGCACCGTGGGGAGATTGCCCAAAAGCTGTCTTTGCAACTTCTGCGGCGTAAGGGTCTACTTCACAAGCCACCAATACACCGTCTGCTGGCAAGGCTTCTGCCATCGCTAAGGCAGAATAACCGGTAAACATCCCGATTTCTAGGACTCTTTGCGCTTTGGTCATGTGAACAAACATCTTTAAGGTTTGTCCTTCTATATGGCCAGAGAGCATTTCCTGTTCTAGAGGTCGTACAGTTGCACCTGCGGTAAAGCGTTCACCCCAAGCTTCTATGGCTGTTATCTTTGCCAGTACAGCCAAGGCTACTGATTCTTCGGTAGTGCATTCTTCTAGATAAGGGTCGATACCTGCGGCTAACTGCCATGCTTGGTTGATTTCAGTTACCAAATCAGTCGGTAAATCTTGGTGTTGGTTGACTTCTTGAACAATGGCTTCTAACTTCTGGGTCAAGATTCCCAAGGGTGTGACAGGTCTAGCTGTCGGTGGTGCGATCGCATTACTCATGATTTAGCACTCCCTACAAGTTCTTTCTGGCTGCTGAGGGGATACATATCTACACCCTCACCACCACGAGGATAGGTGCTGCAAAGTTCTTTGTGTTCAGCTAAAGCGGCGGCTAATTCTTCTTTTGTTAGGTCATTGACGAAGTGACACTCACCGATAGGTTTTGGCATTGCAGCTCTGAGCAACCCGTCTCTAGTCAGAGTAATTGATTGGGTTGCACGCCATAATAACTCTACATCCAACAGGGGATGGTCTAGTGCTAGACCTATGCGACTCATCAATCCTAAAATGCGATCGCGTTCTTGAGTAGTAATGTAGCCTCTACGTGCCGCAATGGTGGCAGAAAAAGCCATATCAATATTGACTGCGTGACCGTGGAACATGGGTATATGCGGCGCAAGTTCCAATGTCGGACTCCAAGTGTGACCGTAAGCAATTACCCTGTCTAGGTCTAATTCATGGAGATTAGGTACTTCTAATTCCAACATCTTTTTGATAGCTTTATGGGTGACTTGATGTGCTACTTCTTGCGTTTGAGTAGCTGCGTCAAGATTGCCAAAATGAGTATGTAGTAAGTCTTCCCCGTACTTCTCCAACAACTCAAATACTTCTTTGTGAGCAACTACGGCGATTTTGACTAATTCCGCCATACCGTTGCGTACTTGGTCTGTTGGTAAAGTACCCAGGAAGGAAAAATCTAAGAAAACTTTGCGAGAAGCGTGATAAGCACCTAGACGGTTTTTCAGCTTCTTGTGGTTAACTGCTACCTTTATGGCAACACTAGCATCAATTAGTCCAATTAAGCTAGTAGGAATACGGATGTAATTACTGCTGCGTCGGTAGGTAGAACAAGCAAAACCGACAACATCTGTAACTAAACCCCCACCCACTACTAAGACTGGTTCTTTGCGAACTAATTTGAAATCTGCAAAGACATCTATAACTTTTTCAAAAGTTTGAATAGTCTTATTTGGTTCAGTGATTGTGATGGGGAACAGCGTCAATTCAATGCCATAATGCTGGAAATATTTCTGCATTTGACTACTGTAAAACTGACTCACATTTGCGTCAACAACAGCTAAACATCGCCCAAAACTTTTATAGACATCTGCAAGTTCTTGATTTTTAATAGCAAAAACTCCATCTACATACACTAAGTCATACTCAATTTTTTCGTAGCCTTCTACATGGAAAGCTGTTTCTGTAGCTTCAAACTTTGCTTGGACGATGCTCATTTTTTAGTCCTTTGGATACAAAAATAGCCTGTTTTACTGGGTTAATACACTCGTCCTAACTAGAAATTATTGGCTTCTGGTTAAGCAGAGCTTGCTGGAAATTTGCATTGTACACAACACCTTAAGTTCATAAAACAAGGCGTTGTGTAACAGTTGCTGATGATATCCAAGACTTAAATCATGCCAATGAATATTCCCAAGCTCATATGGAGTTTGCTCTTAAAGGAATAGTAATCATTATGTTAAATCTTGGTTAAACTTAGTCGCTCCTGTAATTTGGATAAGAAAACTTGCGTTAATTTTCTCTTCCTTTTAAGTTTTGGTTACTAGGCTGTAGTCAAAATAAACAGACTTTTAGCTCTAGACCTTTTGTAAAGAGTCTTGTGACAGTATCTTTAAACTGCCCGAATCACTTAAGTTTTCTTTACATTACCAAACATAACATTGTTTGTAAAATATTGGATCGATTTTTTGGATATTTTCTATAGGATATATTAGAAATTCTGAACTTTCAGGAACTTATAACCAAGCTTTTTCATACTTTTCACCTAGCACCTCAAACAAAATTAGGATTTGCTAAATGATAGATTTTGAATCTAATTCAGAGGATATTTTCCTGCAAATTGGCAGCACAGATTGACCCCAATTAAATTAAAAAAAGAGGATACTCTTGCTACATTTGATGACAGTTATAGGCTTATCTACACCAAGATAAAACACTAGAATATTTAGCGTCTTTATTTTGGTTGATACAGACAAAGAGTTATGAAATTTAAGGTGTAATTAAAGTTTCAGCAAAGATATGCAATAAAACTTTATGAATTAACCCTCATTTTTAAGCCATGAATACCATACTGAATCCAAAGAAATTACAGGCTGTAAATACTTTGGGACATGGTTTTCAGATCCATTGAGCAGATTTTATAACTGCCCGAATAGCTTAAGAGTTACTTTACATTCCTAAACATAACATTGTTCGTAAAACATTGCACCTAGACCAAAGGTATATCTTGCATCCCTACACCCAATATGGTTCGGTTAACGTTATGGGTGGGTTGGGTAGAGACGCTGCATTGCAAAGTCTCTACAGGCGTTATTACTTTGGCAAATTATCTTATCCGCAACGTATTGCCCCTACACCTGAGAATTTAAAAATTTGATGATTTTTACAGCTTCAATAGTATTAAACACTGTTTTAAGTATTATTGCTTATTGACAAATTAGATACTATACAGAATTGGGTATGATTATCCCAACTGATTAAATAAATCTGCTAACACTACATTAGAAAACAAAAACCCCTCTGGGTCGAGTAAACGTAATCTATCGTCTACAACTTCTACCCAGCCTTTGGCAAAATAAGGTTGTAAACATTGATGAATTGCTTCTATCTGCTGTTGACCAAATTTCTGGGTGAGTGCAGTTAAACTCACACCCTCAGCTAAACGCAATCCCAACATTAAAGTTTCTAATAATATTTCTTCTGGGGGTGTGACTTCACAATCAATCACACAGCCAGTTTTTACCCAGTGATAATACTCTTTAGTTGTACGGGGACGAGTGAAGCGTTTACCTTCTAGATAACTCGCTGCTCCCATACCAAAGCCGTAATAGGGTCGATTTTCCCAATAGACACGATTATGTTGACATTGATGTCCGATTTGGGCGTAGTTGGAAATTTCGTAATGTTCATAACCCGCAGATGTTAAGACTTGTTGCGCCATGCGGTACATTGTGACTGTGGTTTCATCTGTGGGTAAAGGTTTGTCTCCAGGTTGATAGTAACGACCAAAAGCAGTTCCTGGCTCAATGGTGAGATCATATATAGATATATGAGTAGGGTTAATGGCTACTGCTTTGGTGAGAGAATCCTGCCATTGATCTAAAGACTGATGCGGCAACCCAGAAATCAAGTCTATGCTAAATTCGGGAATTTGGGTTTGGTGAATTAATTCTACAGCCGCAAAAATATCTGCTACCGAGTGCGATCGCCCTGCCAATTTTAACAATTCTGCTTGCAACGCTTGTACACCCAAACTTACACGATTTACGCCCGCGCTACGATAGCCTGTAATATGCTCTAAATCGAATGTTCCTGGGTCTATTTCCATAGAAATTTCCATGTCAGCAGTCAGACCAAACCGCTTCTCTAGCACCTCTAGAATTTTTTGTAACTGAGGCGTGGATAGCAATGAGGGAGTCCCACCGCCGAAGAAAATTGTTTTTAAAGGTTGACCAAAGGCTGGGGAAGTAGAAATTTCTTGACAGAGCATCTCAACGTATTGAGAGATAGTACCAGACGTTTCCCCCCGCGAGTGATCGCCCACCACAAACACCGGGAAATCACAATAAAAGCACCGCCGTCGGCAAAACGGAATGTGTACATAGGCAGAACTGACAATGCTAGAGTTATTAACTTTTGGCATATTAATGAAAAAATTCACTTAATTAACAGAAAATTAGAAATAATGAAAATGCGTAGTTTCTTTACAACTTTCTATCGGTTTTTAACAAAACTATGAAAAATATTAAGAGAAAGCACTTTAGTTATAATATTTGCAGACATTCCCTGCATCAAACCCTAGTCTAAGTAAATATTGATTAGTTTCTCTCAAGGAGTAAATTTACAATATTGGATTCGATTAGGTAAAACAGTCGCAGGAATACATCATAACCATGCTTGATGCCATTATCATTCTCTCATTTATCCTGGCAGTAGCAGGCATCGGGTTCTACAGCACCGATTTACTACCCACTGGGTCATTAGATCGCGTTACGAATCTGGACGCTCTACGCCTAACTGTTGCAGTTTTTGCCGCCATCATTGGCGGTGCGATCGGGCTGAGTTTTCAAACAAGTTACCGCCGCTTAGAAACCCAAGTCCGAGAAATGCCTCTGGAAGTAATTTTAACCCGTGCTATTGGCTTAGTCATTGGGTTATTGTTAGCAAACTTAATGCTAGCACCGCTATTTTTACTGCCCATTCCAGCAGACTTTAGTTTTATTAAACCACTAGTAGCAGTGGTTGGTAGTATTATCCTATCCGTTACCGGCATGAATTTAGCCGACACCCACGGACGGGGTTTATTGCGATTTATTAATCCTAATACTGTTGAAACAATGGTAGCGGAAGGGACACTCAAACCCGCTAGCACCAAAGTTTTAGACACCAGTTGTATTATTGATGGTCGGATTGAAACACTACTAGAAACCGGATTTCTAGAAGGCCAAATCATCGTTCCACAGTTTGTCTTACAAGAATTGCAGCAAGTCGCTGATGCGAGTAAAGACCAAAAACGGGTGCGGGGAAGGCGTGGACTAGAAATATTGAACCGCGTTAAGGAATCATATCCAGATCGAATTATTATCAACCCATCTGATTATGACGATATTCCTACGGTAGATGCCAAATTAGTGCGCTTTGCCCAAGAAATTAACGGCACACTCCTCACCAATGACTACAACTTATCTAAAGTTGCCAGCGTGCAGAAAGTGCCAGTGTTAAATGTGAACGACTTAGTAAACGCTGTCCGTCCTACCTATTTACCCGGAGATAATCTCGACCTCAAAATTCTCAAAGAGGGTAAAGAACCCAGCCAAGGTATTGGTTATTTAGACGATGGCACAATGGTTGTCGTCGAGGAAGGTAGAGGCTATGTAGGTGGTGAACTGCGGGTAGTAGTCACCAGCGCACTGCAAACCACAGCCGGACGGATGATTTTCGCCAAACCCCAAGCTTCAGCATTGGCGTGAGGGAAATGTCTGTTGGAAATAGAGTTAAACTATGCAATCGGTGCAGTCAACCTGCACCGATTTTGTATAGGGTCAAAATTGAAGCAGGTGGAGAGTCAATACTTCTCGGTTAGAAAACTTAAAATGATTTTACTCACGAAGTTCTCAGGTTTTTAGCCATGTTACCCTCCACTAATTTTGGCAATAAATAAGCTTAACCGAGAGGTATTGGGTGGAGAGTGGGTTTTTGTCTGTCCTGAATGTTGGACTGATGCGAGTGAGAATAACCCATTTTACGTTTATGGTGGAACGTGGAAAGCTCAGAAGCGCAAGAAGTATTAGTCTGTCAAGAAATAATTGATGAATAGATAGATATTCTGTAGACACGGCGATTGATCGCGTCTCTCCAACCGTCAAAGTAGGTTTAACAGAACAGTAGAGATGATAAAAATTGTGATGATTTTCCTCGCTTATTCTAGATTATGATAATTAATTTAACTGTCTATAATAAGCAAAAGTTTTATATTAGACTACTTAATACCCATAAAACATAAGTATTCAATTATACTAAAAGAAATTTTGGGAGACTTAAAAGAAAATTGACACCAGATGTATAATGAGCGCGTCTCCTCCTGCATGAAAATATGAATTTTAGACTCGTCGGCTTTCTGTTTCCTGTACCTTGATAAGCAGCATATGTGGCAACAAGAAAAACAAGATAGTGGGATAGTCCGTCTGGCATTATTGCTAGCCTTAACTACCTCTCCCGTAGCAACAAACCTTTTAGTGTCCGCCTCAGTGCTGGCACAATCTGGAACTGAAACACCCTCTTTCCCATTGCCACAAACTGTGGTAGATGGGACTACGGTGAAGATTGATGGTTCTGGTGGCTTTGCTGCCTTTAATCAAAACTTGCAACAGAGTTTTGAGCAAAATTTCTCTGGTACAAAAGTGGCAGTTGCCGCCAATGGAACGGAAGCGGCGATTAAAGCTCTGTTAGATGGACAAATCGACATAGCGGCAATTGGTCGAGGCCTGACTCCACAAGAAAAGGCTCAAGGTTTGGAACAAGCTCGATTGCACCGAGAAAAAATTGCGATCATAGTAGGAGCAGACAATCCCTTTAAGGGCAGCTTGACTGATCGGGAATTTGCCAGAATTTTCCAGGGAAGAATTACCAGATGGTCACGATTGGGAAACGCAAACGGTAAGATTCGGGTAATTGATCGCCCAGATAATAGCGGCACACGGGAAGCACTGAGTAACTATCCCGTGTTTCGAGGTACTAAGTTTGCTACAGGCGCGACTGCTACCCAAATAGCACAGGATGACACCGCAGAAATTGTTAAACAATTGGGTAAGGATGGGATTAGCTATGCCAGAGCTAATCAAGTATCAAAAATCCCTGGTGTACGTGTTCTGAAGTTACATGACACTTTACCAGATGATCCGAAGTATCCTTTTTCTCAGCCTTTTGTTTACGTTTACAAAAAAAATCCGAGTCCTGGCGTAGCAGCTTTTTTGGGATTTGCTTTAGCACCCCAAGGACAGCAGGCTATAGAAGCAGCGAGAATAGCTGAGGCAGAAGCGATCGCTAAAGGTGAATCATCAGTATTTCTCACAGCTACTAATCCTACTAGCACTCCGGAAACAACACCAACCGCTACTACAGAAGCCGCAGCAGCCACTAATTCCCCCACAGAGGAAGTTACCTCTGCGCCCTTGACGATAACTACACCAGCTGCCACAGCTTCTCCTTTTTTGGATAGTAACAGCACTTCTACAGTAAATAACATCACTCAGCCATCAGTGATAGCACCTCCTGAAAATCCCCAGACCGATGGACGAAACTTGCTGTGGTGGTTGCTGTTACCCATAGGTGCTATTGGTGGATCGCTAATGTGGTTTATGCGGCGACCGTCAGCATCTGGGGAAGAATCTACTCTGAATGACTCAGCGTCGGGGACTCTAGCCCATGCAGACAAAAGTTCAGATATTAAAGACAACGTAACTCAATCGCCCCTACCCCTACCGCCTGAGTTAGAGCAATCTCCTTGGGATATGGAAGCACCAGCTGCTATCGTGAACACTTCCTATCCGCAAATCGTAGAAACTGGCAATACTCAAGATGTGACAAATGAGACTCCAGAGACTTTATCGAGTGAGTCAAATATTGAGGCGGAAGTTACTGCTAGCCCGGAAATAGAAACCAGCATCTGGGCTATGACTGAAGAGCCAGAAACTAAGGGTGCAGGAGAATTATCAACACCAGCAATGACGGATGCACCTGTTGATATAGATGTAGATGTGACTCAAGGCAATTTAGACATCGTAGATGAAGAATTAGCTGGTGATTTCAATACGGAATTGCCCCAGCCAGATGCAACCAATATAGAATCTATCTTTGAGCAGTCGGAAGCTACTACTGAATTAGCAGTCACAGACACATTTGCTGATGTGCCAGTTGTGATACCTGGCGATTTAGACACGGCAGATGAGCAGATAGAATGGTCTAGCGAAACCCAGCTAGACGACGCAACCGATATTGATATTACCTCCCTATTTGATGAGACAGATGCTACCACTGAGTTAATTGCACCTCAATTATCTGATGAGGATGGGGAAGATTTACCGACTGTTCCACCCCAGTTGGCCGAGATTCCAGAAGATGCGTTGAATTTGGTGGCAGATGAGGCTGAACCACCCGATTATGAGACACTTGAAGAAACAGAATATACTCCTCCAACTAATTTAGAAAATTTAGCTGGTAGTGCAGCAGCACTAGGTTTAGGCATTGGGGCGGCGGCGGTGGGTATTTATGGGATTCAGGATACTCCTGACCCAGAAACAACAGATACCACAGGAGAAAGTTTACCAACAGTGGATGTAGTACCTGCCAACGTCGCAAATAACGACGAAGAGAGCAGTATTTTTCTCAAACCCCGTAGCCCGGAATGGGCTTATGTTTCTTGGTATGTTTCTCACGGCGATCGCCAGCAAATGCGAGATAATGGCATCTCACAATTAGCATTGCGACTTTATGATGTGACAGAAATTGACTTGAGTTATCAAGACCCCTCTTTGGTACAGCAGTACGAATATGAAGCAGCTATCACTGATAGCTATGTATCGATTCTAGAGAGCGATCGCAACTACATGGTAGAAATTGGTTATATAACAGCAGGTGATCGCTGGGTGAAAATAGCTCGTTCCGATGTTGTGCGTGTCTTCAGTCGTCCTTACATAGAAAATCTAGTTGTAGATGACTCCATAGAAGATGAAGAAAGTCAAATTTTCTTCATCTCTCGCACTCCTAAATGGGCTTATGTTTCCTGGCAAATTTCTGAGATGCGTCAACAAATGTTGCGGGATGCGGGTATTTCTCAATTGGCACTACGGCTGTATGATGTCACTAATATCGACCTGAGTTATCAAACTCCCCCATTAATACAGCAATATGAATGTGAAGAAATTATTCGCGATCGCTATATAGCAATTCCCCATAGCGATCGTGATTACATGGTAGAAATTGGCTACTTTACCGATGGGGAAAGTTGGGTAAATATAACTCGTTCAGCTAATGTTCATGTCTTTAGTCGTCCCTACGGAGACTTTTGGTTTGTAGCTGATGCTGAGTTAATTATCCACGGAGCAACAGAACCGGGTGCAACAGTCAATATCGCGGGTAAACCTATCACACTCAAATCAGATGGTACATTCCATCTACGTGTTCCCTTCTCAGAAGATTTAATTGATTACCTCATCACTGTATCGGCTGCTAATGGGAAACAAACTACTAGCCTGCACAAGAAGTTTTCTCAGGAGACTTCGGAAAGCTAAATTTGCTTGACTTCTGTGTCTTTGTGGTAAGTATAAATTAATTTAAACCACAGAGACACTGAGGCACAGAGGTTACTCATTTTTTCTGTTTTAAAGTATCGGTGCAGTATTGACCGATGCCCATTTTAAATTTTAAATTTTGGATTGTTAAAATTTCTGACCTGTGGTGAATTCTAATCTTACTTCTCCTTGGTCGCTTACTCCTAAGTCACCACGCAATATGCCAAAGGGTGAACTGAGGCGCATTCCTAAGCCGTAGCCAAAACCGCTTCCGGGTTTATCTCGCACTAGTCCAGGTTCTCCGATGACGGTTTTACCAGAACCGAAATCTGAGGCGAAGTCTGTAAATACAACTCCACCAATGTACTCAATAATCGGGAAACGATATTCTAAAGACGCTAAACCATAACTACGACCACTAGCAAGTTCTCCGTAACCATAACCTCGTACAGAATTTGCACCACCAAGGTTAAACGCATCGGCTGGAGGAAAATCGCCAAGGATTGTACCCAGTTGGAAATTTACAGCTATCATTTCGGGAGTGTCAGAAAACTTATCATTACCTAGCCAATTGACTGGTAGATACTGAATGTAGTTTCCTTGTAGTCGGTTGCTAGAAATATTACCTAATCCTATGGGAATTGCTTGGGCGGTGCTGAGGGTGAGGATTGATCCTTGTCTCGGATTGTTGCGGCGATCGCGTTGATCTCGATTTACACTAAAAGATACAGTAAATAAGTCATCAATCCCCTTACCACTGACAGAAAGCTGATTTCCTAATTCATCTTCTGGGACGACATCATAATCTTGGTTACGCAGACTAATTCTGGTGTAGTTAAAACCTAAAGCTGTATCCCAATCCTCAGAGGAACGCAACAAGGTGAAAGAACCGCCAAATCTACCTTCCCGGATTCGATCACCGTTGGCTAGTCTGATATCATCATCGAACACTGGAGATAATTTGCGATCGCGAAAAACTTTGAGACTATAACCAAAGCGTTCTGGTTCTGCTGCACGGTAAGGACTAATAAACTGGCTAGAATATTGAACATCTTTGCCGCTAACTTGAACTGTAGTGTTTAATTGGTCATTGACACCACTGATATTCGCATCTAGATAGCGTACTTGACCGTAAAGCCCGATATCACTGTTACTCCCCGCACCAAAATTCCAAGTGGGAAAGCGTCGTTCTTTGATATCGTAGACGATGCTGACACCAAGGCTGTTTTCTTGGGGAAAAGCCCTAACAAAATCCACAGATTCTAATGTCCGCAATCTTTGTAAGTCTGTTTCTAGTACATCTTCCCGGAATACTTCACCTGGTTTGAGTTTTAAAATACCCAGAAGAAAGTCTCTTTGTGTACGTCCTCGAATCGGTTTTCCTTGGTCATCAATCGACCTACCCCGTTCATCAATAAAGCGAATTTGAATATCTCGGACAATTCTCTGGGAAAACTCAATCGTTGTGGGTACTTCTACATAACCTCCATATTTAGCATACCCATTAATTTCTACAGCACTAATCCCGTGTGGAATATCTGCTGGTGAGTTCGCTAGGACTAGCTGTTCCCATCCCAGCAATATCCCCACGATAAAAACTACAACTGTTGAAATACGCATATCGGCAACAAGTTACTGTGACTAATTTTGCCTTAAATCTCCAGTGTAAGCAATTACCCAGTACAAATTAGGTTAATTACTTAGATAGCGATCGCCTCTGGTGGGCGGTTACGCCAACGCAAATTAATGCCGTTTTGAGCAATTATTTGCTACTCAGCAAAATTCATTGAAAAAAGCAAGGTTTGCAGATACTCAATTTATTCATTAGAATACCAAAGTTTGCATTTTATTTTTTGTATTTTGAATTACTAGTATGAGTTGACAATTTCCTCGATTCTGCAAAAATCAATCCATTTGTGATCTTAGAGGATTTGTAACAAACCCTCTAGAAATCTACTGATTGACAGCTAGCATTTCATCCCAGTAATTCCGAAGTGAAAAGTTAAGTTTTTAACCGATGAGTCTACCATTTAATTCGCCGGAATCTTCAACTATCTCCCGTCGCACTTTATTAAAGGTGTTTGGTATAGGTGCAATTGCAGGGGTTACGGGTTACTCCCGGTTTACCAAGCCTAAACCAGCAGTATTTCAACAAGATACTCTCAATTTACCAAGGACATTGAACCAATCGAAAAGTGTAGTAGTGATTGGTGGAGGTTTGGCAGGTTTAGCTTGTGCTTATGAATTAAGTCACAGGGGATTTACTGTCACCCTATTAGAAAAATCTCCCCAACTTGGAGGCAAAATTGCTAGTTGGCAAATAGAAGCGGCTGGTGAAACCTTTATGATGGAACATGGCTTTCATGGCTTTTTTCCGCAATATTATAATTTAAACAGCATAGTTACAGAACTAGGCATAAATGATAATTTTCAATCTTTAAATTTCTATGCCGTTCTTTATCGTGGTGATCAATACAAGCCGGAAGTATTTCGCCCTAGTAGTTCAGCCTTTCCTTGGAATATTATCGATTTAGCGATCGCTTCTCCCAATCGCTTGCAATGGGGAATCAATTTAACTAAAATCAAACATCTACAAGTATTCCAAGCCATTACAGGATTTCAGCGAGAGAAAAACTATCAACGCTTTGATAATATTTCGGTTGCTGATTGGGTAGCAACCGAATTTCCTCAAGGTTTATATGATTTGTATTTTCTCCCCTTTGCCAAATCTAGTTTAAATGCACCCGATATGATGAGTGTGGGAGAACTCATGCAGTTCTTCCATTTTTATTTTTTTGGCAACCCCGAAGGCTTGGCTTTTAATGGTACTAAAGATGATATGGGGACAAGTTTAATTCAACCCATGATCAAATCAATACAAAAGCAGAAAGGGACAATTTTTACTGATGTAAAAGTGAGTGAAATCGTCGCTGAAAATGGTAAAATTCACAGCTTAAAATATTATTTAGGTAGCAATCAGCTTCATGTACCTTTTTGGGTACACCCTAACTCAGTTATATCTGATAAAAACACAGAATACTTCGGTGCAGCAGATGAAGTTTTTGCTTTAACCTCTGGTAGTCAAGAAGCAATTTCTTTAACTTGTACTCATCAAGGTTGTACTGTCAAAAAAGCCGCAGACGGAAAGTTTCATTGTCCTTGTCATGGTGCAGTATTTGCTGCTGATGGTAAAGTTTTGAAAGGCCCCGCTCAACGCAATTTACAGAAGTTGCAAGTTGTGAATAAAAAACATGATGAATTGCAATTAGTAGCAATAAATTCTCACTCACCTGCTCCACAGACAATCACCGCAGATTATTATGTCTTTGCTACTGATGTGCCGGGAGTTAAACAACTATTTAAGCAGATTAGTGGCGATGTTGATCAAACCGTGCGATCGCAAGTAGAAAAACTGAGTATCGCTGATCCTTTTGCGGTATGTCGTTTCTGGTTTGACCGCGACTTTGAATGGAAACAGAGTAATTTTACGTCCCTATCTGGTTACCAGTTAACCGATAGTATCACTCTATATCATCGCATCCAACAACAATTCATTGATTGGTCACAACGCACTGGTGGTAGTGTCGTTGAGTTACACGCTTACTGTTATAAAGAAAAAGAATTTCCCAGCCAAGAAGCTTTGTTCACCAGCTTTGAAGAAGAACTATATGAGATAGTTCCTGAGTTAAAGCAAGCCAAGGTACTACATCGAGAATTGGTAAATCAACGTAATTTTTCTGGTTATCCACCTCATAGTTATGCAGACAGGCCAGAAACTAGTACAGATATTACTAATTTATTGTTTGCTGGTGATTGGGTAAAAATGCCCTTCCCCTGCGGTTTAATGGAACGTGCAGTTAGTAGCGGATTAATAGCAGCCAACGAGATTTTACATCGCGAAGGTTTGCAGAGGCGATCGCTTCTATCAGTCAATCCAGAGGGACTACTGCAAATATGACTATTCTAAATCCAAGATAAAATAAAACCTCCTAGCAATGATGTGAGCTAGGAGGTTTTATTTAAAAGTAGAACCTGGCACTGAGCGATTGTGGCGGGAGGCAACCCTCCAAC